>JANQKN010000190.1 GCA_028281065.1 Flavobacteriaceae bacterium
GGGGGGTGTGTATTCAGGCCCTGGCGTTACAGATAAAGGGAATGGAATCCATTTTTCTTTCGATCCAGCTGTTGCAGGTATTGGAGAGCATGAAATTACGTATAGCTTAGCGGAAACTCCCTGTTTTCCTGCTTTTGAAGCGACTAGACTGGTAGAAGTAGGCGAAGACACCGAGCCACCTCGTATGAATTGCATTGAAGATAATACCCAAAGCTATATTGCCATGTATGGGTTCGAGTTACCCGACTATACCGAGGAGGTGTTTATACAAGATGACTGCTCTGGTTTTGTAATGGAACGAATTACCCAAAAACCCAAAGCGGGAACATTGTTAAGTAAAGGGATTGTTGAGGTTACAATTGAAGCCGAGGATCCAGCAGGCAACATTTCAAGCTGTAGTTTTAACCTTAGTTTGATAGAAATTAATGACTTTGGGGGGTTTCAATTTGGGGTTATTCCAAACCCAGCTGTTTCGCATGTCACTATAGATAATCCATCTTTGATACATATCGACGAGTATCATGTTTGGAATCTTTTAGGTGAAAAAGTAATTTCCGAGAAGATTAATGCCAAACAGGGGGCCATTACCATTCCCATGGAAACATTACAACAAGGGATGTATTTCTTATCCATCGATTTCGAAAATACAAGGGAAACCTTTAGGATTATCAAAAACTAGGGTGCAACGGTCCCAAGGGCATACAACTGATCCAGTGTAGGACTTTCACTTCCGCCTTCGGGTTCTAAAGTAATTCCAAATGCCTCAGGAGTAGGGATATTTTCAACTTTAAAGAATTTGCTTTCGGTCGTTTCAAAATCGGAGAGCAGGCCAATACTACTAGGCGTAAGAGGTTCCAACTTTAAGGACCAAACCTGGTATACTTTTCCTTTGGGAGGAGTAGGTAAGCCTTGGGCATCTATATAAGCAATATCTTCAGCTTCGTTATAATACACGGTAACATAAGCATCTGGGGATACGGCAACATTTCCAGGAAGGTTTACTGTTTCAAAATCACGCGAACGTACTATTTGTAACAGTTGGTTGGTTTCGGCCAATTCTACTCCCTGTAATTCTATCTGTTCTTTCAGTAGTTCATTTTGGGTAGTGCTTTCTTCCAACTGTTCTTTTAAGTCACCGTTGTTTTTCATCATCCAGAAAAGCCCCAAGAAACATAGAATAGCAGCGGCCCATCCAGTTATGGAACTCCAGTTCCTTTTTCTAGTGGTTATGGGTATAGTTTTTTCTGTTTGCTCTTTTATACCCGTCCAAACACTGTCCGGAACCCTACCGCCTGTAGCTTCCGAAAGCTTGATCAAGGACAATTCTATTTGTTCTATTTCAGAAACCAAATCAGGATAACGGGCAATAGCATCCTCTACCAAGAGAGTTTCTTCTTGGGTAAGGGAACCGGTTACGTATAGTTCCAATAATCCAGATGCTATGATTTCCTCACGGGTCATACGGTATCGTCCTTCACTTTGTTACGCAATTCATTAATACAATTTCTTGCCCGGGTTTTAAGGGTACCCAACGGGCTGTTCATTTCTTTGGCTGCCTCTACTTGGGTAAATCCCTTAAAGTAAAGCAAATCTATAATTTGAATACAAATAGGCTTAAGAGCTTCCACAAATTTCCGTATCCCCAAGGCATCCATTTTTTTGGATAAGTTGTCATGCCCCGACAATATATCTACGAAATTTTCGGTAGCAAGGTTTTTGTTGGAATTCTTAAAATCTTTGGATCGGGTCCTGTCTATGGCGGCATTTCTGGCAATGTTCAATAACCAAGTGTAAAAACGGCCTTTGCCTACTGTATAGGAACTACAGTTGTTCCAAACTTTTACAAAAACATCCTGAACAACCTCTTCGGTTAATTCACGATCCCTAAGGATGGCATAAATTACCCCCTGGATAGCTCCAGAATACATTTGGTAAATGTCAGCAAATGCTTTTTCATCTCCTTGCTGCATTTTTTGGATCAAATGGTTGGGTTGGTTCATGTATTAATTCGCCTAGGGTAGTACAATATAGCTAAAATAAGCTGGATATTTTTCTTTCAGACTTAGTTATTCCATACCTGTTTAAAGAAGGGGACTACAACGATAATCATTGATGGTTTTTGACTGAAATTTCATTCATCTGTTATGCACGCATAAAGGAAATTTACAAACTAAGTTTCCCTATGGTGTTACTAGGGTATTTTAAGTAATTTACAGTAAAACCGCATATTTTTTATAGAATTCTAACTATTAGTAGGTTAAAGGCTATGAAAAATGAAGAAAATAGGGGTTGAAAATGTGGATTTTGTTTGTGGTATGAATTCTATTTTGGTAGATTTGCGGGAAGTTGAAATCCCATATTGTTTAGTATTAATTTAAAATTTTAACTATGAGAAAACTTACCATGCGAATATTCAGTGCACTTCTGTTTTGTGCACCGGCTATGGTATTTGCGCAGAATGCTCAGCAAGCTGTTGACCAACAGGTAAACGAATTGCTGCAAAAGAACAAGATTACCGCTCAAGATGCCGAGTGGGTAATCAATGACCAACACACGAGTAGAACCAGTGGGGTTCACCACGTATATTACCGTCAAGTTATCAACGGACTTGAGGTGTATGGTAGTGAGTCTAGTGTTCACCTTTTATCCAATGGCGAGGTTATAAAGGCAAACACAAAGTTCGTTAACTCACAAAAACTAAAGGGGATTGCTTCAGCTACACCAAGCCTTACGGCTACGCAGGCTGTGGAAAGTGCAGCGAATCACTTTAACTACGTGATTACGGAATCAATCACCGAGATTTCTTCACTTAACGATATAGCACAATCCAAAGTGCTTTCCGATGGAGGAATTTCCCTAATGGATATCCCAGCTAAGTTGATTTACCACGTAAACGATGCCAATGAGCTTCGTCTTACTTGGGATATTTCTATTCAGGAAATTACTGGACACGACTGGTGGAATGTTTTTGTGGATGCCCAAAATGGTGCTATCGTAAACCAAGTAACTTGGATGTCTTCTTGTAATTTCGATCATGAGCATGGAGAGCACCCAAATGGAGGTCTTAACTACCACAAAAACCTTTACGACATGCCTAACTATGGTAAAAATACAGTAGAGAATGCTCCTACTTCCATGGCGGCCAATACGTATGAGGTATTCCCAGTTCCTGTCGAAAGTCCTTACTATACGGCTCCTATCGGAACCCGTACTGTAGTAACCGATCCTGCTCACCCAACAGCTTCTCCTTTTGGATGGCATGATACCGACGGGTCTCCAGGTGCTGAGTTTACAGTAACCGAAGGAAACAACACAGATACTTTTGAAAATGGAGATAACGTAGGTTATCAAGCAGACGGTGGACCTACCTTGGATTTCGTAGGTTTTCCATTCGATATCGATTACGGACCTGGAACTCAATATGAAGATGCTTCTTTAACCAACCTTTTCTACTGGACCAATGTATGTCACGATATTAAGTACATCTATGGTTTCGACGAGGCTTCTGGTAACTTCCAGGTAAACAACTATGGAAACGGTGGTGCTGGTGGAGATTCTGTAAATGCAGAGTGTCAAGACGGTGCTGGTACTTGTAATGCAACTATGGGTACACCTCCAGATGGAAGTAGCCCTAACATGTCTATGTTTGTCTGTGGTGACAAAGATGGAAGTTTCGATAACTTGGTAATCGTTCACGAATATACGCACGGTACTTCTAACCGTTTAACTGGAGGACCTGGTAACGTAGGTTGTTTGAACAACTCCGAGCAAATGGGAGAAGGATGGAGTGACTGGTATGGAGTTGTATTCACTATCGAGCCTAGTGATATGGGAACTGACTCAAGAGGAGTTGGTACATACCTATTCGATCAAGGACCTGGAGGTCCTGGAATCCGTCCATTCCCTTACAGTACAGATATGGGTGTTAACCCACAAACGTATGGAGATATCGGAGGATTGTCTATTCCTCACGGTGTAGGTTCTGTATGGTGTACCATGCTTTGGGAAGTAACTTGGGATCTTATCGATACTCACGGATACGATCCAGACTTCTATAACTTCACAGGAGATGTTGCTCAAGATGCAGGTAACATCCAAGCGATTGCTTTGGTTACCGAAGCAATGAAATTACAACCTTGTGGCCCTGGATTCGTAGATGGAAGGGACGCTATCTTAGCTGCCGATGCAGCTCTATATGGTGGAGCTAACGAGTGTCTTATCTGGGATGCTTTTGCTAGAAGAGGTCTAGGATTTAGTGCTGACCAAGGAAGTCCTAACAGTACTACCGATGGTACAGAAGCATTTGACTCTCCAGTACCATCCCTTAACACTGCTGAAGAAGTATGTGTTGGACAAGGAACTCAAGTTTACGGAGGTGGTACTCCTGTAGGAGGGGTATACAGTGGTCCTGGTGTTACCGATAATGGTAACGGTGTAGACTATACCTTCGATCCTGCTGCTGCTGGAATCGGAACTCACACTATTACTTATGATGTAGTAGCTGCTTGTGCTTCTGGAGCTGTTACCGACGAGATTGAAGTAACCGACGATATTCCAGAAGTAATTTGTCAAGACCATACTTTAGAATTGGACGCTAACGGTCAAGCGACTCTAGAGCTTGATGACGTAGTAGTAAATATTATTCCTGGTGGAATCGAAGTAGATCAGACAGGTACTTTTGCACCTATCGACATCACTGCTACCGGAACTACTGTTTCTTTAGGAGATGACGATACTTCTGCTGCATTGCCAGTAGGATTCGACTTCTTCTTCTTCGGAAACACATACACAGAATTCTACATCTCTTCTAACGGATTCTTGTTCTTCGACGCAGGAACCGATGATGGATGTTGTTCTGGAAACCCAATCCCGCAAGCGGATGGAATTGATAATATCATTGCTTTTGCTTGGAATGATATTGATCCAACTTCTGGAGGAACGATTCGCTACGAAACCGTAGGAACGGCTCCAGACCGTAAGTTGGTAATGGAGTTTGACGCTGTACCTTACTTTGGATCCTCTAATACGGTAACCACACAAGTTCATATGTTCGAGGATTCTGGAATTGTGGAAATACACAGTACAAGCATCCCTACCAACGGAACTGCAACCCAAGGGGTTGAGAATGGAGATGGCACCCTAGGTATCGCTACTCCAGGAAGAAATTCGAACCCTTGGACAGCTACAGACGACTATGTTCGTTACTTCTACGCTCCTGGAACTCCTCCAGAGAACTGTGGAACTGCAACCAACATTACTTTGAGTCAGTCCGACTTCGACTGTACCGATTTGGGTGATACTACCATTACAGTTACCATCACAGATGGAAACGGTAACACTGCAGAATGTACTGCCGTAGTAACCGTTACCGATCCTCTTGGAGTTTGTGTTGCTGGAGTGAACGATAACATCTTGGATCAGCAAGTTGGATTGTTCCCGAACCCAACTTCAGGACAAGTAACTTTGGTAAACAACAGTAACCTACAGTTAACTACTGCTCGAATTACTGATGTAAACGGAAGAATTATTCAGAACATCGATTTATCTGAAGCTGGAAACACAACAAATCTATCACTAGATAAGTTGGCTTCTGGATTGTACTTCGTACAAATCAATACTGAAGATTCAAGCACTGTAAAGAGAATTGTTAAGCAATAACAATCATCTATAAGTTGAAATTAGGCCCCACAATGTGGGGCCTTTTTTATGCAATTTATTTACCATGTAGGGCTATTTCATAGCAGTTGGTTAGCAACTGTTTTATGTGATTTTTAAATGTAATAGGACGCTTTTTGTGAGATTTTGATTGCAATTGTATTAAAATATGAGAAAAATAGGAGTCTTAAATCCAATTTTCGTTTGTACTGCCTATTCTATTTTGGTAGATTTGATTTGAAGAAAACCCCCTGTGTTTTTAATTAATTTAAAATTGTAACTATGAGAAAACTTACCACGCGAATATTTAGTGGACTGATGCTCTTAGCATCAGCTACGTTATTTGCACAAAACGCTCAGCAAGCAGTTAGCCAACAGGTGAACGAATTGCTGCAAAAGAACAAGATTACCGCTCAGGATGCCGAGTGGGTAATCAATGACCAACACACGAGTAGAACCAGTGGGGTTCATCACGTATATTACCGTCAAGTAATCAATGGGCTTCAAGTAATAGGTAGTGAATCCAGTGTTCACATTGCATCCAATGGCGAGGTGATAAAAACCAGTAACAGTTTCCTTAACTCAGGGAAGTTAAAAGGGATTGCTTCGGCCACACCTAGTATTACAGCCACACAAGCAGTAGAAAGTGCTGCCAATCACTTTAACTATGTCATTACGGAGGCAATTACCGAGATTTCTGCGCTTAATGATATAGCACAATCTAAAGTACTTTCCGATGGAGGGATTTCTCTAAGGGATATTCCTGTTAAGCTTATTTATCACGTAAACGATGCCAATGAGCTTCGTCTTACTTGGGATCTATCCATACAAGCAGTAACGGCACAAGAGTGGTGGAATGTTTTTGTAGATGCCCAAACTGGAGCCATTGTAAGCCAAGTTAGCTGGATGTCTTCTTGTAATTTTGAGCATGAGCATGGAGCAGACGAGGGTCTTAACTATCATGCAAATCTTTATGATATACCTAACTATGGAAAAGAAGTTGTGGAAAGCGCTCCTGCTTCCATGGCGGCCAATACCTATGAAGTATTCCCGATTCCACAAGAGAGCCCTTATTTTTCAACTCCTGCAGGGACCCCAACCGTAGTAACCGATCCAGCCAACGCAACAGCTTCTCCTTTTGGATGGCATGACACCGATGGTGTAGCTGGGCCTGAGTTTACAACAACCGAAGGAAACAATGTCAATGCTTTTGAAGATGGAGACAACGTAGGGTTTCAACCTGATGGTGGTGCAACTTTGGATTTTGTAGGTTTTCCATTCGATATTGAATATACCAATGCGACTCAATTTGAAGACGCTTCTATAACCAACCTATTCTATTGGTCCAATCTTTGTCACGATATTAAGTACATCTATGGTTTCGACGAAGCTTCCGGTAACTTCCAGGTAAACAATTATGGAAATGGTGGTGTTGGAGGAGACTCTTGTAATTCACATGGTCAGTCTGGAATTGTTTGTAATGCCTTTATGGGAACACCTCCAGATGGTCAGAGCCCAGATTTAACTATGTTTGTTTGTAATAATAATGGCGGATTCAGGGATGGTGATTTCGATAACTTGGTGGTTGTTCACGAATATGGTCACGGTACTTCCATTCGCTTAACCGGAGGAGCTGGAAATGTAGGTTGTTTGAACAACACCGAACAAATGGGAGAAGGATGGAGCGATTGGTATGGTATCGTATTTACCATCGAGCCTGGAGATACAGGTCCAGATTCAAGAGGAGTAGGAACTTATTTATTGAACGAAGGGCCTGGAGGCCCAGGTGTTCGCCCAACCCCTTACAGTACCGACTTTGCTATTAACCCAACTACTTATGGCGATATTGGAGGCTTGGCCGTTCCTCACGGAGTGGGATATGCTTGGTCTACCATGCTTTGGGAAATGACATGGGATTTAATTACTGAACACGGATTCGATCCGGACGTATATAACTTTACAGGAGATGTAACCCAAGATGCAGGTAACATCCAAGCGATAGCTTT
This sequence comes from Flavobacteriaceae bacterium, assembly GCA_028281065.1. Taxonomy (GTDB): domain Bacteria; phylum Bacteroidota; class Bacteroidia; order Flavobacteriales; family Flavobacteriaceae; genus Aureisphaera. The sequence continues at coordinate 7,662 of JANQKN010000190.1, forward strand.
GGTAACCGAAGCATTGAAGTTACAACCATGTAGCCCTGGATTCGTAGACGGAAGGGATGCTATCTTAGCTGCTGACGCTGCTATCTATGGTGGAGCCAACGAATGTCTTATCTGGGATGCTTTTGCTAGAAGGGGTCTAGGATTTAGTGCAGACCAGGGAAGTTCTAATAGTAGTACAGATGGTACCGAAGCATTCGATTCTCCTGTACCAGGCCTTAACACTGCTGAAGAAGTTTGTGTTGGGCAAGGAGTTCAAACCTATGGAGGTGGAACTCCTGTAGGAGGGGTGTATAGCGGTCCTGGAGTTACCGATAACGGTGATGGACTTACCTACGACTTCGACCCAGCTGCTGCTGGAATCGGAACCCATACGATATCTTACGATGTAGCCTCTACTTGTGCTACGGGAGCTGCTACCGACGAAATAGAAGTTACTGACGACATTCCAGAAGTGGTATGTCAAGACCACACCCTAGAGTTGGATGCCAGTGGACAAGCTACCTTGGAAATCGATGACGTAGTAGCGAACATTGTTCCAGGAGGTATCGAAGTAGATCAGACAGGTACTTTTGCACCTATCGATATTACGGGTACAGGTGCTACAGTATCCTTAGGAGATGACGATACTTCTGGAGCATTGCCCATAGGATTCGACTTCTTCTTCTTCGGAAACACTTATACTGACTTCTTCATTTCATCCAATGGATTCTTGTTCTTCGATGCAGGTACCGACAACGGATGTTGTGTAGGAGGAACCATTCCTAATGGTGCAGACGGGATCAATAACATTATTGCTTTTGCTTGGGAGGATATTAATCCAACAGCTGGAGGTACCATCCGCTACGAAACCGTAGGGACAGCTCCAGACCGTAAGTTGGTGATGGAGTTTGATGATGTACCTTTCTTTGGAACTACCAATGGAGTTACAACCCAAGTTCATTTGTTTGAGGATTCTGGTATTATTGAAATCCACAGTACCGACATTCCTGCTGCTGATGATAATACCACCCAAGGAGTGGAGAATGGAGATGGTACCGAAGGTATCGCTACTCCAGGGAGAAATGCCCAGATATGGTCAGCTACCGACGATTATGTACGTTTCTTCTATGCTAACGGAACACCACCAGAAAACTGTGGTGTGGCTACCGATATTACCTTGAGCCAGTCTGAATTTGACTGTACAGACCTTGGTGATACTACCATTACAGTTACAATAACTGATGCTAATGGTAATACGGCTGAGTGTACTGCTGTAGTAACTGTTACCGATCCTCTTGGGGTTTGTGTTGCTGGTGTGAACGATAACATCTTGGATCAGCAAGTTGGATTGTTCCCGAACCCAACTTCAGGACAAGTAAGCTTGGTAAACAATAGTAACTTGCAGTTGACTGTAGCTAAAGTTATCGATGTAAATGGAAGAATCATTCAGGAATTCGATTTATCCGAAGCTGGAAATACAACAAGTCTATCCCTAGACAAGTTGGCTTCTGGATTGTACTTCGTACAGATCAACACTGAAGATTCAAGTACTGTAAAACGAATTGTTAAGCAATAACAATCATCTATAAAAAAGGCTCCACATTGTGGGGCCTTTTTCATGACCCTGAATACTTTGGCATTTTTTTTGAATGTATACTAAGTGTTTAACCTACTGTGCAAATGAAACATAAAGTAAACGCGAAGCGTCCCTAAAAAGAAACATTTGTTACTAGGATAAAAAAGCCTTTTCAGACTTCTGAAAAGGTTTTTTTCTAGGGTAAAGATTCCACTATAAAAATAGCATTGTTGTTAGGGTCATAAAAACCAAACTCATGGGTATTCCATGGGGTATTTTTTTGCAATTTTTCCTTAGTAACTGTCCCTCTTTCCACAAACTCATTGAAAATAGGTTCAATAGTATCTACGAACAACCTAACCACAGAACCTCCCAATAAAGGATCCTCTTCGGTATTGGCATGCCATTGCAAGTGGATAAACAAATGATCCCTTTTTAATACGGAATAATGATCATCCCCAAACAATACCTGGAATCCTACTTTGGATTGATAAAATTCCAAATCACGCTGCATGTTTTCGGTTGGAAGCACAGGGACAATCCCTAATAACTTAGTTTCCATAATCAAGGTATTTTACGTATTCAGCCAAAAAAAGGCGTTTACTCCCATAAAGGTAATAAACGCCTTTTAAGACATTCTTTTACGTTGTGGTTATTCTATGATTCCAGCACAGCTTACACGAGCTCCTGCAGCCCCGCTGGGTTGCGAAGTAAAATCATCGGTTCCTTGGTGCACCACCACAGCTTTTCCTAAAATATCTTTTTTATCATCGCCACAGCCTATACACCATTCGTTGGTGGAGAACTCTACTTTACCTAAACCATCTTCGCCTACTTCAAAGTTTCCTATGTCCCCTTTATGGTAGCCTGTTTCAGCACCCCATTTACCATGATCCTTAAACGTGGGGTTCCAATGTCCTCCAGAAGATTTAGCATCTGCCGAACTACAATCTGCTTCGGCATGCAGGTGAATTGCATGTGTACCAGGAGTAAGTCCGCTCATATCTGCCACCATGGACACAACACCATCGGTTTCGGAGAAATTCACGGTTCCTGTTACAGTGGATTCACTTCTGGCTTCCAATTGTATAGTAACAGCTTTTGGTTCTTCCTTAACTTCTTCAACCACTTCTTCTACTTCTATTTCCTCAACTTCTTCATCCGCTTTTTTGGTTTCGTTTTTACATCCTATAAAAGCAATTAGGGATAAGCTTAATAGGGATAGATATATTTTTTTCATACCAGTTTGTATTAGGGTTGATCTCTATAATTGCTACTAAAGGTACTAGCTTTCTATAAAAATGGCAAACCCTAAGGCCCTTTATGGATTTGTAGTCGCTGTTAATGGATCTGAGTATTCACTATAACCATCGCTACCACAGTTGGAGCGTACGTAGAACTCATAGGTAGTGTTTGGGGTTAAGCCGTTAACAAAATAACCCATTTGGTCAGTTTGCAAGACAGTCCCAGTACCCAATGGGAAACCAGGTGCACCGTATTCTACCTCCCAAAAACTACCCCAGTAATCGGTCCATTCTACAGTTATCCAAGTAGAGGATACCCCATCAAGTCTAAAGCTCTCAGGAACTCTACAAATGGGGAATGTTGTAAACTGCAATACGGAGGAGTAATCACCCAAAGTGGTACCGCATTTAACGCGAACATAAACATCGTATGCTGTATCTGGTGAGAGATTGTTAAGAGAAATATCGCTATTTGCGGTTTCCACGGTTGTTCCAGTACCAGGGGTAAAACCAGATGGACCGTATTCTACCACAAAATCATGCATGATATAATCCCAACCAATATCTGCATACATATCCCCAATATTATTTATAAACATCCCGGTAGGGATAGGGCAGTCATCCGTAGTGGCAGTAACCGAAACGGAATAAGTACTAATGGACTGTGCAGAACAATTGGAACGCACATAAAAGTCGTAGGAGGTTCCAGGCATCAAATTACTGATTTGGGCTTGGTTTGTGAATACATTCATTGTGGTTCCACTTCCTGTAGAAAAACCACTTACCCCATATTCTACTTGATATGAAGTAATATCTGCTAACTGGGTCCATGTTATTTCGACCGATGAAATATCTACCGAACTAACCGCAAGCCCAAAAGGGGTTTCACAGTTGTTTTGAGGGTCGTTTTGGGTATCATCATCAGATGAACAGGATGCAATAGTAATAATCGTTAATAGAAGTAGGATACTTTTAAATTTCATAAGGTTCTTTTTTAGTCGCCCAAAAATAGTAAAGTATTCCTTGCCAACACTATAAGTTTATTAATAGTAGGCTGTTTTTTTTAAAAACTGTTTAACTGCTTAACTTCTTCGATAATGTGCAATAGAAAAGACTTCTTTTTTGGTGTTATCGCCTGTCTTTTAGCAATTCCTTCATGTCGGTAATGCCCATTTTTAAATTTTCGGTAAGTATAAGGGCTTTATCTATGCGGGTTTGGCTGTTTTTATAGCGCAATAGGGTATAGATGATAGATCTTTTTTTGCCATCGGTTAAACCTTCGAACATAGCAAAAGCCTCTGGATCGCTATCTAAAACTGCCTGAAATTCTTCGGGCATTTCTACCCCATATTTAGAAGTATCTTCAAAAAATTGTAGTGAGAAAGAGTCATGAGTATCCAACCCAATTGCTTTTTGGTGTTTCTTACCAAAAGTCATTTGGTATTGCCCCTTTATCTTTTGTAGGGCGGCATGAAACGTATGGATTTTATCTTGATGAAATGCTTTTACAAGAACTCTTTTATGACCAGCATTCACAAAAACATCAGCGATACTATCTGGAATGTAAATACTGTGATAGCCTTGTACACGAACTTCAAACTTTTCCGAAGAAAGCATCAATCAATAACTTTAGAGATCACTTGTACCTCACTGTGCAATGTTTTGTGAACTGGGCATTTATCGGCAATCTGCATCAATCGGGTAATTTGTTTTTCATCCAAATCGCCTGTAAACTTAATTTCTTTGTGAAAGGTATCGATCTTGGCACCTGGATCATCTTCACAAGATGCACAGTCCACAGCGTAATCCTTGGAATAACTTGTATGTACCTCTACATTCTCGATCAACCATCCTTTTCTTCGGGCATACATTTGTACGGTCATGGCAGTACAGGCAGAAAGTGCTCCAGCCAATAACTCATAGGGTGTGGGGCCGAAGTCATGCCCACCCACTCGGGCAGGTTCATCAGCCTTAAAATAATGGTTGCCCAATTTTAATTGGGTGGTAAAATGATCCTCGTCGTCCAAACTAGCTACCACATCATGTGTGCTACGTATCACCTCCTCTTCGGGCACTCCAATATAACGCGTAGCCCATCCTGCAATCACTTTGCCAACATAAGAGGCATTTTTTCGATCCATAAGCAAGTGTTCGGACCCATCTAAGGTTACAAAACTTTTTGGGTGGTGGGCTGCATGATAAATTTCTTCAGCATTTTTAATAGATACCGTGGCATCCTGGGGCGAATGCATAATAAGCAGTGCCTTGTTCAAATTTTTGGCGGCTTCTGTACAGGAGCAGGATTCTAGATCGTCTATAAACTGCTTTTTGAAAGTGAAATCACGCCCCGCGAGGGTGACAACAGCTTCCCCTTCTTGCTGAATCACGGCAGCCTGTTCACCCAGCTGCTTCTGTACATGTACAGGATTACTGGGAGCTCCAATGGTAGCCACAGCTTTTATGGAGTCTATCTCGGCCCCAGCAAAAATAGCAGCCGCTCCACCCAAGGAATGCCCAACCAATAAGGAAGGAGCTTTGTATTCCTTGGCCAAAAAGTCGGCAGCACAAAGTAGATCATCTACATTGCTGGAGAAGTTTGTGTTGGCAAAGTCGCCGTGACTATCACCCAATCCGGTAAAATCGAAACGAAGTACTCCAAAGCCTTCCGAAGCTAATGCTTTGCTTATGTTCCTTACCGCCGAAAAATCCTTGCTACAGGTAAAACAATGGGCAAAAATGGCAAAATTATGGGGGTACTGATTGGCAGGGAGGTCCAATCGTCCCGAAAGGATTTCCCCGTCTTTGTTTGTAAAGTTGATTTTACTGGATCTCATGGTTGTGTCTTTTAAGGTGTGTCGGACGTATCTGTCTTTTTCCTTAAGTCGGTTTTAAGGAACACACCTAACTGAAGCCTGTCGAAATTACGTCCTGTAAAATGATTCTTCAGGTATCCAGCCTGTATAGCCAGATTGCTCGATACATTGTACCCTACAGCACCGTACAATCGATTTTGCCCGAATATAGGCTCTTGTAGGTTGATAAAAACCTCATCGTAAGCCGTAAGGAACCAATCATCGTTAATAGGGTAAGTTACCCTTAAAAAGTAACGGGCCCTGTGCTGGGTATCGTTACCGGTTACGGGATGATCTATAAATCGCTGCTCCAATCGGTATCTGTGACTAAATTTGAATTTACCTACAGAATTCCTCAAAACAAATTGTTGGTAAATACGGTTTTCGGTTACGTTCTCCTCTCCATCGATATCCCCAAAATTGGTGTCCGTGGTAATGTTACCGTACCCAAGGGTTGCCATGGCATTATCTGAAATATGATAATTCAACCCTCCCCGTAACAGTAATTGATTGAAATTACCGAAAGTTTCATAGTAACGTGCCTGTACTTCGGCATGAATACTCAGTTTCTCGCTTACCTTGTTGGTGGTAAAAAGCATGTACCAGGCCCCTAAGTCATCTTCGCCTGTTTCTTGGCTAATTCCGTTAAAATTAAATGCAAATAATAGTGCTAAAAGTGTTAGTGTACGAAAGGTTTTATTAGTCATTTAGATTAAAAATTTTTGTTTCCTTAAAAGGGGAAATTTCTACTTTTTCGATTTTCTCTTTATACTCTGCCCAATCCTTGTTGAAAAAGGCATTGGTCTGGGTTAATGCATCACTAAGGGCGTCCTTGGCTTGTTTTATAAGCCGTTCTTCGGTGGCCGTAATTCCACCAAGGCGACTGCCTGTATACCAATTGGCAGTCCCTATGCGCTGCATGACATTTACTTCAGGATTGCGTGTAATCCCTTGGCGTTTGTCTTCCTTGCCCAAATAAACCGCTAAAATAGAATCTATTTTCTTAACTACTTTACCCGTAAGCTTAATTTCTTCCTTGTATTTTTCATCATCGTCCTTTTTCATTTTCTTTTTGAATTCTTGGGCAATGTTTTTACTCTCTACCAATTGTTTTACAGCATCGGCTGCCGTTTGGGTCATTTGCTCTAAATCTTTCTGATAGTTGTATCGATCGTCTATGGCTTTTTGGGTAATATCCAGTCTTGGATCGCTTTCCACTTTTATGTTGGCAGAAGAACTCTGGTCCATATATTTCAATTCGGCTCGATATGTCCCCGGTTTTACCTCTACACCCCCAGGTTCGTTAGTACGTTTCCTGATTTTACGGGAAGGACGATTTACACCCTTCTCGTTCATATACCAAGTCCATTTGTAAATCCCTGTGCTATCGGGAATCTTTCTTTTTAAACTCCGTATAAGGCGCTCACCGTCGTATATTTTTAAGTAAAGTGAATCTTTGGAAGGTCCTTTAGGCTTTTCCATTTCTTCCTCTGTGTTAGATTCCTCTTCTTCTTCGGTCTTTTCTTCCGCTTCTTTTTTCTGAAAATAATAGCTGAAATGCGCTCCGTAATCACGGTTTTCTCCATTGTATAAAGCATCGCCACCAAAACGACTTCCCGTAGGTTGTTGATAGGCCGCTTGATACGCAGTTGGGGGGTCGAACAATTTGATGTCCGAACTTAATACTGAACTGTTCTTGGCAATTTCACGCAAAGGGCGGATATCGTCCAACACCCAGGCAGCCCTTCCAAAAGTACCAATCACCAAATCGTGCTCCCGCTGTTGGATCACGAGGTCTTTCACCGAAGTGGTTGGGAACCCATGTGTCCATTTTTGCCAGTTCCTTCCAGCATCTACGGAAACGTAAAGACCATCGTCTGTTCCTAAAAACAACAGGTTTTTCTCTACAGGATCCTCAACAATACTCAAGGTATAACTTAACACATCGTTACTGTCTACAATACGTGTCCAGGTTTTTCCATAATCGGTTGTTCTGTAGGCGTAGGGCGTATAATTGAATCTTCGGTAATCGTTAGCTACCAATAGGGCTTCTCCTTTGTTTTTGTTACTGGCCTTTATTTGTACAATCCAACTGCCAGCAGGCAATCCTTTTAGGTTTTGGGTGACTTCGGTCCAACTTTCCCCTCCGTTTTGTGTGTAGTGAATACGTCCATCGTCCGTACCCACCCAAAGCATATTACGCTCTAGGGGAGAAGGCTCAATCACCAAAATAGTGGTGTGATTTTCGGCTCCTGTAGCATCCATGGTAAGCCCTCCACTTTCACTTTGTTTCTGCTTTTCGGGATCGTTGGTGGTAAGGTCGCCCGAAATAAGCTCCCAGGTTAACCCTTTGTCCGTACTCTTGTGCACAAACTGACTTCCAAAATAAATAGTGTTGCTGTTAAAAGGATCAATATTAATGGCACTGTTCCAGTTAAAACGCAGTCTTACTTCAGGATCGGGATGCGTAGGTCTTACGGTATGGTTGTTTCCAGTTACCCAATCGTAACGGCTTACGAAACCTTGCTGGCTCATACTCCATCCATAACGACTGTCGTCTGGGTCGGGAACTACATCGAAACCATCCCCAAAACTAATTTCCTGCCAATAAGCGTTTCGTATACCCTGTGATCTCCAAACATAGGCAGGTCCGCGCCAGCTTCCGTTGTCTTGCATTCCTCCATATACGTTGTATGGAAATTCGTTGTCCACATTAATATGGTAGAATTGGGCTACGGGTAGGTTACCTATAAAACGCCAGGTTTTCCCACCATCTTTGGTAATGTTCATTCCCCCGTCGTTTCCATCGATCATAAAGTCACCATTTTCAGGGTGTATCCACCAAGCATGGTGGTCGGGGTGAACTCCATTGTCTACACCATAAGCAGGCATCAACTGAGTGAATTTTTTTCCTCCGTCTTGGGACACATTTACATAAGTGAAAATAGAGTAGACCCTATTTTCGTTCTGTGGGTCTACATAGATTTCAGAATAATAAAAAGGGCGGTTTCCAATATCATCATTATCGTTTACTTTTTTCCAGTTAGCACCACCATCCACACTTTTGTATAAAGCATTCTTTTTGGCTTCCACCAAAGCGTAAACGGTATTGGGTTTGTTCCTTGCTATGGCAATACCAATCCTTCCCAGATCTCCTTTGGGCAATCCGTCAGCATCTGTCCGTTCTTCCCAGGTTTCGCCCCCATCATGGGTAATGAACAACCCTGAACCTTCGCCACCACTCTTAAAAAACCACGGATCGCGTTTGTGTTCCCAAAGGGCTACGATCAATTTATTGGGGTTGGACGCATCCATGACCATATCGGCCACCCCGGTTTTATTGTTGGCAAAAAGTATTTTCTTCCAGGTTTTTCCACCATCGGTGGTTTTGTACACCCCGCGTTCGGAATGTACACCCCAAGGTGATCCTATGGCCCCTACATAAACAACATCGGGATTGGCAGGGTCTATGATCACTCTATGAATGTGTCGGGTGTTCTCCAAGCCCATGGACTTCCAGGTCTTTCCACCATCCAGAGATTTGTAGATACCATAGCCGCCATTTAAACTATTTCTGGGATTTCCTTCTCCAGTACCTACCCAAATAACCGATGGGTTGCTTTGCTGAATCGCTAAGGCTCCAATGGAAGCAGTGGGTTGATCGTCAAAAATGGGATACCATTTTATCCCTCCGCTGGTCGATTTCCAAAGACCACCCGAAGCGGTACCCACATACATGATATCGGGATTGGATAAAACCACGTCAATGGCAGTAACACGTCCAGACATCCCCCCAGGTCCAATGTTTCGGGGTTTCATGTCTTTTACGATGTCCATGGAAAGTTGTTGCGCAGATAAGGAAGTAGCCATGCAAAGAAGCATGCATAGGAATAACTTTTTCATAAGTAAAGTCCGCAAGAGCGGTGTTTTTGGTTGCGTATTGTTTGAACCCCTAAATTTAGTAAAATGAAACCTCCCAATTCTTAAATAGGTGTTAACACCGTTAGCATCTTTCGGTTTTGTAGTATTTTTATATAAATGAAAAGGAAAAACCCCGATCACAAGATTAACAAAAGGCCTACAGGGTTTGTTTTTACCAAACATACCCCCAAGGAGCAAACCCCTTTCGATCGACTTTTCGAAATATTCCAAGAGCTTATTACTCATACCTCAGGGGATTTCGATGAAGCCATAGATTGGTTACGCCAATTGGATGAAGAATACAACCTGACCACCGAGGATTACACTATCGACGATTTTATTGAAGAACTAAAAGCCAAAGGGTACATACGTGAAGAAATTCGCCCCGATGGCAGTACCGATGGATCCGAAGGCGGAGGTACCTTAAAAATGTCCGAAAAGCTGGAGCGTTCCCTAAGAAAACGTGCTTTGGATCAGATCTTCGGAAAGCTAAAGCGGAATACAAGTGGAAACCACAAAACCAAATACACAGGTCAAGGAGACGAACAGTCGGGCGAATACCGAAGCTATCAATTTGGGGATGCCTTGGAACAAATTTCCATGACCGAAAGTTTAAAGAATGCCCAGATCAACCATGGCATGGATGACTTTTACCTTACCGAAAACGACTTGGTAGTAGAAGAGAACATGTTTAAGGCACAGATGAGCACGGTGTTGATGATCGATATAAGTCATTCCATGATCCTGTATGGAGAAGACCGCATTACCCCTGCCAAAAAGGTAGCCATGGCACTTTCGGAATTAATCACAACACGCTACCCAAAGGATACCTTGGATATTTTGGTGTTTGGAAACGATGCATGGCCTATAGAAATAAAAGACCTGCCGTATCTTAATGTAGGCCCTTACCATACCAACACCGTGGCAGGTTTGCAGTTGGCTATGGATATGTTGCGAAGAAAACGAAACACCAACAAGCAGATTTTTATGATTACCGATGGTAAACCCAGTTGTATGCAATTGCCCGATGGTAGGTATTATAAAAACAGTGCAGGGTTGGATCCGCATATTGTGAGTAAATGCTACACCATGGCACGACAGGCCCGTAAATTACACATTCCCATTACGACTTTTATGATTGCCAACGACCCTTATTTGCAACAGTTTGTGGATCATTTTACAGAAGCCAACCAAGGAAAGGCCTTTTATACAGGATTAAAAGGATTGGGAGAAATGATTTTTACCGATTACGAAAACAATAGAAGAAAGAAACTAAGATAGATAGTCACCTCGAGCCTAGTCGAGAGGTCTTTTTACATGTGATAATTATGAATATAAAAAACATAAAAACCTTCGGACAATTAAAAGCAGCTGGGTACGAACCCAAAACCATTAAGGAAGAACTTCGAAGGAACCTGCTTCAAAAACTAATGAAGAAGGAAACCGCGTTTCAAGGGATTCACGGATACGAATACACGGTAATCCCTGAATTGGAACGTGCCATTCTTTCCAAGCACAATATCAACTTATTGGGGTTGCGGGGACAAGCCAAAACCCGATTGGCACGCCAGATGATAGGCTTGTTGGATGAATACATTCCATTTGTAGCAGGAAGCGAAATAAACGACGATCCGTTTCGTCCCATTTCACGCTATGCCCGTATGCTTTTGGCCGAAAAAGGGGATGATGCACCCATTGCTTGGTTGCACCGTGACGATCGCTTTGCTGAAAAGCTAGCTACGCCCGATGTAACGGTGGCCGATCTTATTGGGGATGTAGACCCTATAAAAGCAGCCAATCTTAAATTGACGTATGCAGACGATAGGGTGATTCATTTTGGAATGATCCCAAGAGCCAATCGCTGTATTTTCGTTATCAATGAGTTGCCCGATTTGCAGGCTCGCATTCAAGTAGCTTTGTTTAATATTTTACAGGAAGGTGATATTCAAATCCGCGGATTTAAGCTGCGATTACCTTTGGATACCCAATTTGTCTTTACCGCCAACCCTGAGGACTATACCAATAGGGGAAGTATTGTTACTCCTTTAAAAGACCGAATTGGTTCTCAGATATTGACTCATTATCCCGAAAATCTGGAAATAGCCCGTACCATTACCGAACAGGAAACGGAAGCTGCCATTGCGGAAAAAGGACATGTATATGTACCCGAGTTGGCAAAGGATATTTTGGAACAAATTAGTTTTGAAGCTAGGCAGAGTGAGTTCATAGATGTGAAGAGTGGTGTAAGTGCCCGACTCAGTATCACTGCCTTCGAAAACCTGTTGAGTACCGCGGAACGTCGTGCCATTCAAAATGGTGATGAAAAGACGACAGTTCGTTTGGGAGATTTCATGGGTATTATTCCTGCCATTACCGGAAAAGTGGAATTAGTCTATGAGGGCGAGCAGGAGGGAGCTGCTGCTGTCGCCCAGCAATTGATTGCCGATGCCGTACATACAGAATTCCTGGGTTACTTTCCCAAGATCGAAAAACTACAGAAGGAAAGCGATGTAGATCCGTATGATGAATTGGTTTCTTGGTTTTTTGAACAGACAGGCTTCGAACTGTTGGATTCCCTTACGGATGATGAATACCGTGAAAAACTGAACACTATAGGACCCTTAGAGCGTTTGTTGGCTAAATATGTGCCCGATGCTGCGCCCGAAGACCGCCCTTTCATTAAAGAGTTTGTGTTGTGGGCCTTGGCAGAGAACCGAAAGCTAAGCAAGTACTATATGAGCAATGGCTTGCGGTTTAAAGATGTGTATGGAGGGTATATTAGTGGGTTGTAAATAAAAGGGATTACTTTAATCACCCCGCTTTTTCTTATGTATTTTTTTCCACTCACTGCGAAGCATTACTTCTTTTATGATATAAGATTCACAAGGCTCACTAATTGAGATTCCTAAGGTTATGGTTTTTTTTTCCCCCGATTTAAGTTCAATGGGTTCAAAGTCATAATGAAATTCGTATCCACTACCGGGATACCGACTCCCCATATCCAGTTTATATGTGCCAGGACGAACAAAGGCCTTGGTATTGGGGTCGAAACCAAATTTTAAATCGTAATCAATTTCCTGACTTTGCAGTTTCATTTCAAAACCAAGATGATCCATAGAAGATACATTGGCATCTTTTGGGGTATTTTCAAAAACGATGAATTCAATTTCGGCAAATACTCTATGATCATTCCTTTCGGTTATGTTGTTGGTTATAGATACATAGTGGTCTGTCCAACACTTACCACTTTCTCCATAAACTTCAATATACTTTGGTTGAAATATGGAACAGCTGGAGCAAAAAAACATGGATAGTCCAATAAGGCTCAAATAAAATAGAGATTTGCTATTTGAATATGATCTCATGACTTTATAACATGATTCCTAGCAGTTCTTTCATCAACTTTGCCGCCAAAAATGCGGTCATATCCTGGAAATCCCTTTTGGGGTTGTATTCCACAATATCGGCACCAACAATCTCTGCATCGAGATTATGGATAAGATCGATGACCTGTCGAGAGGATAAGCCTCCAGGTTCGTGATGGGACACTCCTGGGGCGTAGGCAGGATCCAAACCGTCCAAATCTATGGAAATGTACAGCGGATTTTCGAACTTGGAGATTCGAGAAAGGTCCAAATCCTTCATTTCGTGGATTTCCACTTGGTACTTCTCGGCTTGCTCTACTTGATGGGTATTCAACGTCCGTATCCCTACCTGTACCAACCGAACGGCCAGTTTGTTTTCCATGATTCGGGCAAAAGGGCAGGCATGCGAATAGGGGTCGCCTTCAAATTCGTGGTATAGATCGGAATGGGCATCGATATGAAGGATATCCAACTGAGGATGTTTTTCATGATGCGCCTTAATCAAGGGATAGGTAATGGAATGATCCCCTCCTAGGGTTAGGATTTTCCCTCCTTCATCTATGTGTTTTTTGGTGATGGTTTCTATATCGAAATAATCCTTTATGTCGAAATTGCCTTTGTCTTCAATTCCCGGGTTTTCTATAGAGATTTTGTTTTCAGCATAGTAGTTGAAGGAACCCGAATGTAGGGCTTTTCGAATCAATGGCGGTGCTAGGCTTGGCCCTTGCTGATAGGACGATTTTTTATCGTACTGTATTCCTTGGATAAAGATTTTGGTCATTTGTAGGTGAATTGATGCATAAAAATAACAACAATTCCTGTATCAATTTGTTCTGTCAGGTGCTGAGTTGATGTATTTGATAATTTCGTCTGTAAAATCCGAACAGTTGTCACAATAAACAACAGATCTCCTAGGGTATAAGTACGTTATTTTATTTTCTGCTTTATAGCTTTCTATGGCTAAATAGACTTTGTTTTTAATATAGATTGCATGTACACGTTTTGTGCTATCTATTTGTTTTAATGCATTTTTCCTAAATGTGTTGATGCTGTCTTGCATTTGCAAAACCTCTTCTTGCCGCTCTTCCCATGATTTTACGGTATGACACCCCTCCATTTCCCTGGAAAAGAGTTTTAAGAGTCGGTTTAGCTTGTTTTCTGCCGAATCTATTTGTACTTGTAATGCTAACTGCTTCTTTTTTGCCCAATATGTGGATTTAGTTACGGAGTCCAGATTATAGTGGCCGTAGTCTTCCTGTCCAGCACATACATGAAATCCAAGAATGAAAAAAAGAAAGGTATTGATGTAAATAAATTTCAGATAGTCCAATTTTATATGAAACTATGAATATTACTGTAAAGGGATAGTGACTTTAAGAAAAGAATAACGGAGGAATGGCTTTAATAATCAGTAAAAGTCCTGCAATCACCATAATGGTGATCAACCACCGCCGAAAGGCCAGTTTACTCATACGGAACAGTAACCATTTTCCGATGAGGTTCCCCAAGATGGCTCCCAGCCCCAAGGCAATTCCATACGTCCATAAAGTGGGATTTAACAATCCAAAATACACATAACCTATTACTTGTGCCAAGCCCAAAAAGAATGACTGAGCGGCTTTGGTACCCACCAAATACTCTTTATCGATCCCGGCATTGATGAGGAATGGATTAACTATAGGACCCATGCCCCCGGTAAAGGTTCCTATAATGGAAACAAAGAAGCCCAAGGGGATGAAATACCACAACTTTACATGAAAGGAGCGGTCTTTTTTACCAAAACGGAACTGAAAGATGGTACTCACCAAAAACAAACCTACCAGCAGTTGTATCCAATAGATTTTTACTTCAGAAAACAACCAGGCAGCTAGCAAAGCACCAATCATGGCTGCAGGCACGAAATACCAAAAAACCTTCCATACGATGTATTTCCAAAAGATGAGGATTCGGGTAGGGCGGCTTATAAATGCTCCTAAATTGATCACGGGAGCGGTTTGTGAGGCACCAATAAGAAAGTTGAGAACTGGGATTTGCATCATGGCACCCCCACCACCACTAATCGTGGATAGGGTAAAGGTACTGGCTCCCAACAAGAATAGAAGAAAAAGCGAAAGATAGGGTATGTCTGTAAGAATGAGATCCACTTAGGATATAAAGATAACAGTTATGTAGATATAGTTTGAGATGTTAGATATTAGAAAGTTATAGGAGATAATGTAGTTCTGTTTAATTTAAGTCGCTATTCTTTTTTGGAAACCTGAAGTTATACAAACAAAAAACCCCCACTTCAATAGTGGGGGCTGCTTTTTATTATGTATTCTTAATTTAGAGATTCGGAATCGTTAATTCCTGTCCTGGGTGAATCATGTCCGGGTTGTCAAGAATGTGACGGTTCGCCTCAAAAATAGCTGTGTACTTCATAGGATCTTTGTAGTAGTGCTTAGCGATTTTACTCAAAGACTCTCCACTAGATACAGTATGACGAGCATAATAGGAGTCGTCTGCAACTTTAATGTCTGCCATGATATCGCTTGGGTTTTCCCCTCCAGCAGCTTTAATGGCATCCCAAAGGACGTTTTTCTCATATTGATTGGCGGCCGTACCCGTAATGTGAAGTACTCCGTTTTCTTCTTTTACATCACCATCTTGGATATTTAGTTGCTCCCCTAGATCCAAAACGCTTTGATATTTTGCTTTTACCATGTTGTCGGTGTTTTAAATTAGTATGTTAAATTTACGAATTTCATACAAAAGTTGTTCCCCTTTCCCTCTTTAAAAAATTGTAAAGATTGGTTTTCGATATTAGGATGGTTTTTCTCGATTAATTAGCGTTGGGGAAGGTGCCATCGTCCACATCCTTTATAAACGAAATAAGCCCTGGAAAAAAATGCTCCTGATCGTCGTACTGCGATAAATGAGCCCCGTTGGGACAGTGCAGGTAACGTCCATTCTGTACTTCGTTGGCAAGCCATTCCATTTGTTTGGGATCCATGGTATCGTATTGGGCACCTATGGAAAGGGTAGGAACAGTAAGTTCTTTAAGTCGATCCTTTACATCCCAATCTTTTAGTGTCGCATCTCCTTTTATCCCAAACTCGCTAGGCCCTTGCATGGTAACGTACACATCTGGGTTTAAATGGTTGAACCCGCGATTGATGGAATTGGGCCATGCTTCCATGGGGATGCGGATAACATGCTTAGGGTAATAATGTTCTACAATTAAGCCAAGGTATTCTTCGTTTCCGTAGTCTTCGGCCTCTTCATATTCCATGATCGTAGCCAATACATCTTCTGGTAGTTGTGGAGCCAAGACCTCTTCGTTGTACTTCATATAGTCCGGGATAGAAGGGACCATGTTAGAGATGATTAATCCTTTAAGGTTTTGCTGATATTTTAGAGCGTATTCCATGGCAAGGATACCACCCCAGGATTGCCCAAAAAGATAAAAGTTATCAGAATTAAGCCCCAATGCTTTCCGAACCTGCTCTACTTCTTCTACAAAGCGGGCAGTGTCCCAAAGGCTTAAATCCTCGGGCTGTTCGCTATAATAGCTTCCTAACTGATCGTAATAGTAATATTCGATTTCTTCTTGTGGAAAAAAGCCATCGAAGCTTTCATAAATCTCGTGGGTCATCCCAGGACCACCGTGTAGCAATAGAACTTTCATCTTTGGATTGTTTCCTATACGCTTGGTCCAAACCTTAAAGGTTCCTTTTGGGGTTTCTATGGGGATCATTTTAATACCTCCCGTGGCTTGATCGTCACGGTCTTCGAACGACCAGTAGTTTACCGTTTCGGTTTCTGTTGCTGTATCTTTTTCTGAAGTTTCCGCAGGCGAATTACAAGAAATGCTTATCAATAAGACAAACATTAGGGAGAATAGAAGTCTCATAATCTATAGGTTTTTAAGGTTTTCGGAGAGGTAATTTACAACTTCCTCTTGAGATAGGGCCGAAAATTTCGCATATCGTTTTTCGCTGTGTACATCGACAATCTCATCCAATGCGTCCTTTACCAAAGTCTTGTTGTGCCATGTATTGAGGGCTTTAATCACTTTGGGGAGGCATCCATTTTTGTAACTAATCTGTCCTATAACGTGCACTAAGGTATCTCGAACCCTTCGGGTTTCGTCATTCTGCAATGTTTCCAGTAAGGGGAGGATGTCTTCGGGATGGGTCCGACCCCTGAGTTCGATCCCGTGGCATATCTCACGTCTCACTTCTTTATCAGGGTGGTTTAGATAGCCCTTGGCCCATTCCAGAACCGGCTGAGGGTTCTTTTGCCCCATCTTTTTTACAGATCCTATCACGGCATTGCGTACCCTATGATGGGGATCAAAAAGGGCTTCGTCAAAAAAATGGGATACTTTTTCGAAATGGAACATCCCAATCTCCCCAGCGGCATTGATGGTGGTTTGCCTGATGAATTCGCTATCATGTTTTTTCAGTAATGATAACACCTGAAGTACTTTTTCCCGAAGTGAAACCTCACTATTATAAATACGTCCTATGCCTTGATAGGCAGCTTTACGAATGTAGGTGTCTTCGTCATCAAAATAGGTGTGCATGGGGGAAAGGGTTCCGCCTTTCAATGCCTGCTCCATTTCATATTGGATATTGGCCACTTTTTGAACCCTTTCTTCTTTGGGAAGATCGTAGAACCCCATCAATAGTCACTTTTAAAAGTGAAGGCATATTCACTTTCCCCATGCTCCCAAAGATGCTCCAAACGCTCTTTAGCTTCGTCTATGGTGGGAATATGACCTTCTTCCACATACCATAGCACCATGTGCATCTTGGGCATGTTGGAGAACCATTCCTTTTTCCTCTTAAAGATTTCAACATGTTTGGAACGGTATACAAAGTCGAAAAGGCTTTGCCGGTCCTGCCAAACACTCATGTTAATGATAATGGATTCATTTTCGAAGGCCTTAATAGTATAGGCATGGTTGGACTCATCGGTTTTTAACCGCCATACAAATCCGGGGTAGGATTCTGCCAAGGCGTTGATCCTGTCTGTGTTGTTTACAAAGTCGGCCATAATGGGACTGTCCATAGGGGCTATGGCTTCTGCTATATTGAATTGCGCTAGAGGCATGGGCTTAATTTTTTAGTAAGATAGCTAAAAATAGTGCATAAAAAAGGCACCTCGACTTCGGCGGTTCTAGTTGACGCAAACCTTACATTTCCGTCTGGGGAGATGACTAGTACCTAATCTTGGTGCCAATACTTTATAATTGCGAAAACGGATGTTTTTTGCAAAGATGTTCCCAAATATAGCTTAAACGATTCGAAACAAAAAATTACAAAGGCTTATTTGTAGGTGGTTTCACGAACGGAAACCTAAATTCTTGTCTTTTTGTTCATTTCGCATAAGCGTATGATTTCTGTAATCCTTTTCTTTCTGGTTTCTTCCCGCTTAGCTCCATGCAGCCAACTTAAATACCCTTTTCTGTATCCAAAGGAAAAGTTCACATAGTTTTCAAAAGCGAGGGGAGAAGCATCAAATGCTTTTTGTAAATCTTCGGGAATAACGCCGTTTTCTACATCATCCATGGCGGTCCATGTACCTGTTTCCTTGGCCAGATCGATCATTTTCCAACCACTTTCGTGTATTAACCCTTCTTTTTCCAACCCTTCGACATGGGTTTTGTTTAACTTGCTCCAAGTACTCTTGGGATTTCGGGGACAGAAGTACTGCCTTCTTTTTCCCTCCCCCAGACTTTTTACCGTACTGTCTATCCAGCCAAAACACAAAGCCACTTTTACTGCTTCTTCCCAACGCATGGTTGGGATTCCAGTTTCCAGTTTGTAAAAAATTAAATAGATTCCGTTGGGATAGCAGTCGTGGTTTAGTAACAGCCATTCGCGCCATTCCACATCCCTGGGGAAGTAGAGTTCGGGTCTTTCGGGCGTCATCGCTGTATTTTTTGTGAATTGACAAAAAAGTCTGGCTTCACATAAGCTTCCTTTATGTTTTTGTCAAATTCTTTAGTCTTCCAAGAAGCGGTTGGGAAAATCCATTCCTCTTTTCCGTCCACTACCATAATCACCGGCATATCGAATTTTTCGATAATATCCAGGTATTTGAATTTAAGCGTGTTGCCATCTATTACATACTCTATCTTGGGCACTTGGGTGGTTCGTAGGTACTGCTCCCAAAATTCAGTAAGGTCGATACCGGTTTCTTTGCTGAAGAAGTCTTCCACTTCTTTAGAGGTAACGGTTTGGTGGTAAAACTCTTTGTTCATTTTCCGAAGGATACCCCTCCATTTTTCATCGTCTTCCAATAATTGCCTTAAGGTGTGGAGGATATTAGCGCCTTTGTAGTACATGTCGCCACTGCCTTCGTTACGAACTCCATACTCGCCTATAAGGGGACTGTCATTTCTAATGATTCTACGTGTTCCCACCACATATTCACTGGCAGCTTTGGAGCCAAAGTGATAGTCGAGGTATAAGCTTTCGCTATAAGCGGTAAACCCTTCATGTATCCACATATCGGCGACATCTTTATTCGTAATGTTATTGGCAAACCATTCGTGACCCGCTTCGTGGATAATGATAAAGTCGAAACGCAATCCCCAACCACTTCCGCTCAAATCACTTCCATTATAGCCGTTTTTGTAGTTGTTTCCATAGGTAACACTGCTTTGGTGTTCCATACCCAGATAAGGAACCTCTACCAATTTGAAACTGTCTTCGTAAAAAGGGTAGGGGCCAAACCAATGCTCAAAAGCATCCATCATTAAAGGAGCTTGTTTAAACTGATGTTTCGCTTTTTCCAGGTTTTCTCTTAAGACCCAATAATCCAAATCGAGTTCGTCTTTGGCACCTTTGTATTTTTCTGAAAAGTTCACATAATCCCCAATATTAACGTTTACTCCATAGTTGTTGATGGGGTTTACGACCTTCCAATACCATGTTTTGGTTTCTCCGTGGTCTTCGGTTTTTTGAAGCCTCCCATTTCCAACCGCCACTAAATCTGATGGAGCCGTAATGGCCAAATTGACCCCTTTATCGGGTTCGTCGGCAGGATGATCCTTATTGGGCCACCAAATACTCGCTCCAATGCCTTGGTTTGCTGTAGCGATAAAATCCTTTCCTGTACTATCTTTACTCCAGGTAAATCCTCCATCCCAGGGCGGGCGTACCGCTACTTTAGGCGTTCCCGAAAAATGAAGGGTTATTTTGTTTTCAATGCCTCCTCTCTGTCTTCTTAACTGAATATAATGTACAGCTCCCTTTTTTTGAAACGATAGCTCTTTCCCATCCTGAATTGCCTTATCAAGTTTCATGGGTTCCTGCAGTTCTATTTGCATGATATCCCCTTTTTTCAATGCTTTATAGGTAATTATGTTGACACCTTTTATGGATTTGGTTTCGGGAAAAACTTCTACCGAAAGGTCGTAATGCAAGACGTCCCACCAAGCCCTTTCCGGGGTAATGGATCCCATTAAGCGGTCTTGTTCACTAAAGGTTTGCGCCCCAGCAGTAAGGCTTAGGAGCAGTACTATATAGTTAATCAATTTCATGTTTTTCAATTCAATTTAATTTCTAAAGGTTCCTCCTGGAAAAACCACAACACTTTCATGGCCGTCCTTTCCTACGGAAGCCACGCCAAAGAAATAGTTGTCGATTACAATTCCATTCAAAGTGTATGCCGAAACATCCCCAACAAATTTACTATGGTCCCAAGTAGGGGAGGTGGTATCCCGCCAATAGATTTTATAGCCAACCGCACCTTCTACTTTGTCCCATTTTAGTTTGGCAGAAGGCTCTACGATCCCGCCTATTTTTACGTTTTTGGGTTCGGGAGGCGCCGAAGCTAGATTGGCCATGTTTATGGCGTTTACAGCGGTGAGTTTGGCAGCGTAATCGAAGTTTACGAATTTCAATTTATCACCGTATTCAATTCCATCTTCATTGCGGATGTCTTGATGCTGTTGGGTGTAGTTTTCATGGGCTTCCATGATTCGGATTCCTGGGAAACCCACATCGCAAAAGGGTCTGTGGTGTCCACCACGTCCAAAACGGTCCAATCTATAGATCAACATCGGATTCATTTCGGGCATATAGGTTTTGGTGGTTTTATGAATGTATCGGGCCAATTGTCTGGAAATACCGTCTACTTCCCCTCCGGTGTACCGTCGTCGGTTTCGGTTGTCGTCGGTTTCGGTAGGAGGGACTGGTTCACTGAAAATCCTAAAATCACGATTGCTTATAACGCCGTCAACACCCGTAATGTTTCCGATCATGTCGTTATTGAGCACCCCGATTATTTCCCAACCGTTTTCCTTGGCGTAATTGGCAAAGCCCTTACCACCAAAGAGGCCTTGTTCTTCGCCACTTAATCCCAAATAGACAATGCTGTTTTCAAATTTGTATTGGCTCAACACCCTAGCGGCCTCTATGGCACCTGCCATACCACTGGCATTATCGTTGGCTCCAGGGGAGTCGTCCGTATAATTATTGGGATCGCTTATGCGGGAATCGATATCACCGCTCATAATGATGTATCGATTGGGGTATTTGGTGCCTTTCTGTACAGCGGCCACGTTAACCACCCATACGTCTTTTGTGATTCTTCGGTTAGCTCCTTCTTTTACCAAATCTTTTTGGTAGAATACATCCAAGCAGTTGTTGCAGTCTTGGGAAATTTTGTCAAATTCAGATTTTATCCAACGTCGGGCTGCTCCAATCCCCCGTGTTTCCGAAAGGGTGTCGCTTAGGGTGTGGCGTGTACCAAAACCCGCCAATTTTGCAATGTCGTTTTCAATGCGTTCTGCAGAAACATTTTCAATGATGTCATACATCTTAGTATCGGTCTGACATTTCGCAGTGTAAACCACTGATAATGATAGTAAAAATAGAAGGTATTTCATGAGCTAACCATTTCACTAAAAATAGTAAAAATTATAGCGCGATTTAGTCTTTTACCAAAACAAAACGATGGGTGTCGGTTTCGGTTACTGCCGTGCCGTTGTGTGTAATGGAATCAATATTATAGTCGGTACAGCAAGTACTTTGTAGGACGGAAAAATTGAACACCAGCGTATCAGTTTCAGTATCGCTCAATTCCAAAAAATAGGTGGTTTCGGTTTCAAGATCTGGGTACCTTGCTTCCAATTCATAATGATCTCCTTGAAGCCGTATTTTTAGGTACTGTGTACTGGTCGGGGTAAAGAGTTTAAAGGAATCCTTTACAAACACAGTATTAATGAGTGGGTTGTCTTCACTATCCCGATAGTCCAATAATACTGTATTGGGAGGACAAAGCACCAAGGAACAATCGGGGTATTTGTCTTCTTCACCTTCGCAGGCTATAAAAACAAACAAACCCATAAATAAGTATAGAAAATGAGCAGGTTTCATTCTATTGAATAAAAGTGACCTTCGAAATTAAGCCATTTTCCACTTCATAAATAGCAATGGCCGAATAATTTTGCCCATTAATGGTGAGGTATTCTTCATCGATCACCTTATTCCCTATAACGATCCTGTTCTTTATGGTGCAGTTAAGGTCGGGGGTGTTTTTAAAAAAGGTACCGTATCCACCCTTCATGGACGATTGCCCTTTAGAGGATAGTTTGTGGGGAAAATTATATAGCTCTATATCTTGGGTATAGGTTGCCATAAAGGCATCGATATCCCTTGCATTATAGGCTTCCAATTGCTTGTCTACGATAATGGTTGGGTCTTCGGATGCTGTTTTATCCTGAATGAATGTCATTGACTGTATTTCTCCATTCCCTGTTTCATAAATAGTTGCTTGTCTAAAAGTAGACCGGTTCACTGTTCCCGTTTCTTCATCTACCACAATGTTTTTATAAACTATACGCGTTTTAACTTCCACAGTTAGGTTGGTATTGTTTTTCATAAACACATCATAACTGTTGCGCATACGATCCCGTCCTACATACATAGTATCCTCTGGGAAATTACGTACCACTACATTTTCTGAAAAAGCATTGACAAAATCGTCCAATCTTCCTTCGTTGTAGGGCGCTATATGGGCTTGGACAATGTCTGATGGTGAAGGGAATTTGGGTTCAGCTACAAGGGCCATTTTTTTCCCATTAGGGCTAACGGCCAAGCGGGTAATGTTTTCAATGTTGTTTTCAGAAAGGTTTGCCACTTGGTTCCATTCACCGTTTCCAAACAAATCGTATAAAAACAATTTATTACCGCTACCTATGAGCAATTTGGTATCGTCTAGCCAAATATGGTCTTGAATACCAATGGGAAGCTGTACGACAAAAAAGCTTTCCAGGCTTTCCATATCCAATTGATAGACATCCCAGTTGCCTTCTTCGTTCACCGAAGTATAACTCATGGCGTCAGATCTTGGAACGTTATGAATCGACCTACCCGAAGCTTCGAGGAGAGTGTCTGTCTTTTTTGATATTAGGTTGGATAGTACTAAATCCAAGTTGTTTCCAGAAAGCACCGATCCTAGCATCCTGTTTTCATCATAGAATGTATAATAGGCTACTTGAAGGTTTTCGATGAGTTCTTTGGGAGCCTCGTTTAGGCTATATCTATACAAGCGCTGCTTCCCGTCGGGATCCAAACGAACAGCTGCTACATCTTTGGACTTTGGTATGAATTGGGGTGAATATTCACCACCTTCGGTAGTGTCGTATAGCCACTCTGTTGTGTTTGATGCAAAATCGTAAAGGGCAATATCCGTTTGGGCATTGCGGGTTTTGGCAAACAACAATTGCCCTTCGGGTGTAAAAGAGGGCTGGTTGTCGTAACCTTCGTTTTGGGAAATGTTCTGGAAATTTGAAACCTTGAAGTGGGCGTCAGAAAAGGAAAGATCCATTGTGTACACTTCCGTATTCGGTTGACTTATGGCTATAGTAGCACAAAGACAGCAGAAAATGGAAAAAAGGTGTTTCAATGGATCTTAAAGCGTTTTATTTTCGCTTTTTACGAATGATTTTTCTACGTTTCTTTTTTCTTAATCCTATTTCTTCTATTTCAATAATATAGTCTCCTTCTGCTAAAGGAATATCACCAATGTCGATAGTGCTAATACCAGAACTCAGGAAGTTAGTCGAATACACCACACGTCCCTGCAAGTCGTAAATGGTGATCTTGGCAGAACCACTGGATAGTCCTTTAATGGAAATTCTATCTTTAAAAGGATTCGGGTATATAATAAGATTGTCTTGCTTCTGAACATCAACACTACTTAATGTTGGAGTGTTTTCGTAAAGAATGATAATGTCTTCAATCTCGTCTATCAAGGTGATGTCCATAGCTCCATCATTGTTTCTGTCGTGGAGTATAGCACAAGAACCTGCTTGGGCGGTATCGTATGTAATAGGATTGGCAAAAATTCCGCCTCCTATGTTTTCGTAAAGGGTGAAGTCTGAAGTACCAAAGTTACTAGCGATGAAATCGAGATCTCCGTCTCCGTCGATATCACCTACATCGATAGCAAGGGAAAAGCTTCCCACGGCATACTCATCGGAAACGGTTAGGTTTCCAGCACCATCCCCAAGAAGGATACTTACTTCTCCAGAGGAAGAATTAACAGAAACAATGTCTGCATTTCCGTCGTTATCCATATCTCCTGTGGCTAACATCCATGGTGATCCAGAGATGGAAGTAACATCGGTTTCGGTAAAGTTACCTTGACCATCGTTGATAAGTGTCAATACATCGCTACTGCCAAATCCACCCACTGCTAAATCCTGAATCCCATCGTTGTTAAGATCTACGGCAACGATAGAAGTTTCATTGCTTACGCTTGAGTTTGTAGTTATTGGAGCTTGGAATGTTCCTGTTCCATCGTTCATAAGGATGGAATAGGAATTAGAGCTTCGGTTTGCGGTGGCAATATCGTCCCATCCGTCACCATTTACATCGATCACGGTAATACCGCGCACCCCAGTTTCGGCAGAATACCCTAATTCGTCCTCAAAAATATCAGTATTGGATCCCATGAAAACGCTTACGTTGTTGTTTTGGATGCTCCCTATAGCTACATCGATACGTCCATCGTGGTTAAAATCGGATCCTTCGTTGGTACTCGGGTTGTTGGCGTTGGGCATATCGAAAACAGTAAAGTCGTCGTAACCACCGTTACCATCGTTCAAGAATACGCGAATATCTTCAGCGGCTTCAGTAATCACCACCAAATCGGTATGTTCGTCATTGTTTACGTCACCAGCATACGCCCCGTAGCATTGTATAAAAGTTTCCCCAGGTTGCTCAGCCGAAAACTGATCTACCAATGTTTGGTTTAAAGTACCCGGCAAAGTTTTTATCCAGTAATTGTAAGCATACCCATTATCCAATGCATCACCACCTGCACTTTCTATAGTCGAAGTAAGACGTACGGTTACCCATTCGCCATAAAAGAAATCGCGCTGTGGGGTAAAGGTAATTTCGGTATTACTTCCATTCAAACTAAGGGTTCCATCCATGGGTCCGGACCAACGTCCAAATACCATAAAGGAATCGGAAGTGACCGTGGCAGGATTCAATGCCTGATCGAAAGATATTGTTATGGAAGCAGTGGGTTCGGAAGCCATAGACTGTCTATCGGGGCTCATATTTTGCACTTGTGGTGCCTGTGCAAAACCCAAAGTTGCTAACAAACAGAGAGTTAGGGTGCTGGTAAAAATTTTCATAGGGAATAATTTTTTAGCAATTTACAAAAAAAAGTGGTTCCTAATACAATTTAACAACGGCTGAAAACCCTTGTTATTACTAGGGTTTTAATTCCTAAAACCCTATCGATTTAGTAGTTAATTAGTATTTTCCTTACAATTCCTTAGGATTTTGTTAGCAAAAAAGAAAAAACCGCCCCCAAAATGGAAGCGGTATTCAACTAACTAACCAAGATTCAAAAAATAGAAGAAAACTTTCTGAATCTTTATCTTAAAACGGATAGGTATTCTCCGCTGTTACTTTTTCTGCAATCTTGTTGCGCAAGGCTACTACATTCGGCATGTTCTGATATTTGGTAAAACGTTTTAAGCCCATAAGCATCATGCGTTGTTCGTCACCTTCGGCAAAGGATACAATCCCTTCTTTTGCTTTTTTAATGGTGGTTTCCACTGCATTGTACAAATACAACTGTGCCATGGCAATCTGGATGTCCTGCTGCTCGGCCCCAAATCGTTTTACATTCTTCTGTGTACGTAAGATAGCACTTTCTGCCATATAAATTTCGATAAGGATATCGCTGGCTGCCATTAATAATTGCTGATGTTTTTCGAGGTCTGGACCAATTTTTTGCACAGCACTACCGGCAACCATTAGGAATACTTTTTTAAGCTTAGCAATCATGGCATTTTCTTCGGATAATACTTCAGAATAATCGGGTGTATCGAAAGAGGGGATAGCCATCAATTCGTTGGCAACAGCCATAGCGGGTTCCAACAGATTAACGTGGCCTTTCATGGCCTTTTTTACCAGCATTCCTACGGCCAACATTCGGTTTATTTCGTTGGTTCCTTCGTAAATCCTGGAAATACGGGCATCCCTCCATGCAGCTTCCATAGGGGTATCGGCACTAAAACCCATTCCACCAAAGATCTGTATCCCTTCGTCGGAACAATTCTGGATGTCTTCGGAAACGGCTACTTTTAGGATGGAACACTCTATAGCGTATTCTTCTACACCTTTTAGTTCGGCTTCTTGGTGAGTGTTGCCCTCGCCCATCCTTATGGTAATGCGGTCTTCTATGTTTTTGGCAGCACGGTAGCAAGCACTTTCCCCTACATAGGCACTGGTTGCCATTTCGGCTATTTTGGCTTTAATGGCACCAAACTTGGCGATAGGAGTTTTAAACTGAATACGCTCATTGGCGTATTTTACCGAGCTATCGATCACACGTCGCTGCGCATCCAAACAGGCTGCTGCTAGTTTGATACGTCCTACGTTTAGGGCATTCATGGCGATCTTAAAACCGTTACCCCTTTCAGAAAGCATATTGGCTACGGGAACCTTGGTTTCGTTGAAGAAAACCTGTCGGGTAGAGGAGGCGTGAATTCCTAATTTCTGCTCTTCTTCCCCAAGGGTAATACCATTTTCAGGATCGTTTTCTATAATAAAACCTGTAATGTTTTTATCGTCCTCGATTCGGGCAAATACAATGAAGAGGTTACAGAACCCAGCATTGGATATCCACATTTTTTGTCCACTGATACTATAATAGGTGCCGTCTTCTGAAAGTACGGCTTTGGTCTTCCCACTGTTAGCGTCGCTTCCTGCTCCAGGCTCGGTTAAACAGTAAGCTCCGAACCATTCGCCGGAAGCTAACTTGGGGACGTATTTTTTGCGTTGTTCCTCAGTTCCATATAAGGTAATGGGCATGGTTCCGATTCCTGTGTGTGCTCCAAATGCGGTAGCAATGGATCCTGTGGCTCCAGAGATATAATCGCATACCAACATGGTGGTTACAAAGCCCATACCCAGTCCTCCGTAGGCTTCGGGAACGGCGATTCCCAAAAGACCCAGTTCGCCTGCTTTTTTCATGATCTCTTCGGTGAAGGCATAGTCCTTCTTCTCGAACCGCTCCTTATGGGGCCAAATTTCGCGATCCACAAATTCCCTTACGGATTCTTTCATCATCTTTTGCTCTTCGGTAAAATCCTCTGGCGTAAATACATCTTCACAAGGAGTTTCCTTTACCAAGAATTGTCCTCCGCGTAAGATATTCTGCTGTATGTTTTCTGTCGTTTCCATGATTCTATATGCTTTGACCCATTGTGGGTTCTGGGTTTTGTATTAGTTTAAAAATTCGAATATTCCTGCGGCACCTTGTCCGGTTCCTACACACATGGTTACCATTCCGTACTGTCCTTGCATGTTGCGTTTACGCATTTCGTCAAACAACTGTACAGACAACTTGGCTCCGGTACATCCCAAGGGATGCCCCAAGGCAATGGCTCCTCCGTTTACGTTTACGATGTCTGGATTTAGGTCCAATTCACGGATTACGGCCAAACTTTGTGAAGCAAAGGCTTCGTTCAGTTCAATCAACTTAATGTCGTCTTGCTTCAATCCACCTTGTTCTAGTGCTTTTGGGATGGCCTTTACGGGGCCAATCCCCATAATTCTGGGCTCTACACCAGCAGCGGCATAGTTCACCATCCGTGCTATGGGTTCTAGGTTCAGTTCCTTTACCATGTCTTCGCTCATCACCATAACAAAGGCAGCACCATCGCTCATTTGGGAAGAATTCCCAGCGGTAACGCTTCCCCCTTGTGCAAACACGGGACGTAACTTCGCCAAGGCTTCCCTATTGGTTCCTTTTCTGGGACCTTCGTCTTTGGTTACGGTATATTTCTTGGTAGCTTTTTTGCCATTGTCATCTATAAAGGTTTGCTCTACTTCTATAGGAACAATCTGATCTTTAAAACGATCTTCTGCCTGAGCCTTCAAAGCTTTCATATGGCTGTTATACGCAAATTCGTCCTGATCTTCTCGGGATACCTTAAACTGATTGGCAACGGCTTCGGCAGTATTCCCCATACCCCAATAGTAATCTTCGTGCCCAGACTTTATAAGGTCGTAATTAAGTTCTGGCTTAAATCCTGTCATGGGAACGGAGCTCATGCTTTCGGATCCCCCTGCAATGATGCAATCGGCCATACCCGCTTGGATTTTTGCTGTGGCAATCCCAATGGTTTCCACTCCTGAGGAACAGAAGCGGTTTACAGTCACGCCAGGAACATCTACAATATCCAATCCCATGAGGGAAATAAGGCGCGCCATGTTTAATCCTTGCGATCCTTCGGGCATCGCATTCCCTACGATAACATCGTCTATGCGCTTTTTATCGAGTTGAGGTAATTCCTTCATCATGTGTTCGATGGTCTCGGCGGCCAATTCGTCGGCTCTTTTAAATCGAAACACACCTCTTGGGGCTTTCCCAACTGCGGTTCTATATGCTTTTACTATATATGCTGTTTTCATAAATTTTTGCTTTATGCTATAAGCTTAAGGCGTATAGCAGAAACGTTAGTTTCTTAATGGTTTTCCTTTCTGAATCATATGCTGTAGGCGTTCCAATGTCTTGCGTTCACCACAAAGGCTCAGGAAGGCTTCACGTTCCAAATCCAATAGATACTGTTCGGTAACCAAAGTGGGTTCGGATAGGTCTCCACCTGCCATGACATAAGCCAATTTATTGGCAATCTTTTTATCGTGTTCACTTATGTAATTGCTGGCTTCCATGCTATCGGTTCCTACCAAGAACATTCCCAAAGCTTGTTTTCCAAGTACTTTTACATCTTTTCTGCGTACGGGCTTGGTATATCCCATATCGGCCATTTGTCGTGCTACGGCTTTGGCGGTAGCAATCTGTCGGTCTTTATTAACAACTACAATGTCCTTACCTTTTTTAAGGATATCCAAATCGTAGGCTTCGTAGGCTGAAGTGGAAACTTTAGCCATCCCTATGGTTAGGAAATACTCCTGAAGCCTGTTAAGCTCTACATCGTTCTTTTGGAAAGAATCACTGGCACGAAGGGCCATCTCTTTGGATCCACCCCCGCCGGGGATCACCCCAACACCAAATTCTACCAAACCTATATAACTTTCGGCAGCTGCTACGATGCGATCGGCATGTAGCGTCATTTCGCATCCACCACCCAAAGTCATTCCATGAGGGGCAACTACGGTTGGGATGGAG
Organism: Flavobacteriaceae bacterium; assembly: GCA_028281065.1. GTDB lineage: Bacteria > Bacteroidota > Bacteroidia > Flavobacteriales > Flavobacteriaceae > Aureisphaera. The sequence goes on from JANQKN010000190.1 coordinate 37,258, forward strand.
GAGTAACGCAAACGCATCACGGTATCCTGAAAATACTTCACGGCCATGTTCAATTCGTCATATTCCTGCTCCACAGCCATCATAAAGATCATTCCAATATTGGCTCCTACGGAGAAATTAGCTCCTTGGTTCCCTATTACCAAGCCATCATAATTGGCTTCGGCTAGATCCAATGCTTTGTTCAGTCCTGCCAATACATTGCCACCAATGCTGTTCATTTTGCTTTGGAATTCGCAGTTTAGGATTCCGTCACCCAAATCTTCTACAACAACACCGCTGTTTTTGAATACTTCGTTACTTTTTCTAATGTTGTCCAGAATAATGAATGCATCCTGTCCCGGGATTTTTTCATGGGACTTTTTCGGAATATCATAATAATAGGAAGCTCCATCGTTTACGGTATAAAAGCTGGTTTTTCCTTCAGATAACATATCGGTAACCCAAGCGGCAGGTTCTTTGCCTAAGGTTTTGATCAATTCGATTCCTTTTTCTACCCCTATGGCATCCCAGATTTCGAAGGGTCCGTGTTCCCAACCAAATCCTGCCTTCATGGCATCGTCTATTTTATAAAGTTCATCGGATATTTCCGGGATTCGTTTGGAAACGTAGGCAAACATAGCCCCAAAGTTTTTGCGGTAAAACTCGCCCGCTTTGTCTTTTCCAGAAGCCAGTACCTTAAAACGGTCTATTACTTTATCGATGCTCTTGGTCATTTCCAAGGTGGCAAAACTGGCTCGTTTCTTAGCTCGGTATTCCAAGGTGTTTAAATCCAGGGATAGGATTTCGGATTTTCCATCGTTACCCTTTACTTTTTTATAGAACCCTTGTCCCGTTTTACTACCCAACCATTTGTTTTCCATCATGGTATCTATGAAGCTAGGCAGTTGGAAAAGATCGTGCTCTTCGTCATCAGGGCAGTTCTGGTGGATGCCATTAGCAACATGTACCAAGGTGTCCAACCCTACCACATCTACGGTCCTAAAGGTGGCCGATTTGGGTCTTCCAATAACGGGACCAGTGAGTTTATCCACTTCTTCTATGGTCAAGCCCATTTCCTTTACTTGGTGGAACAGGCTTTGGATTCCAAAAATTCCGATGCGGTTCCCGATAAAAGCAGGAGTGTCTTTGGCAATGACAGATGTTTTTCCGAGGAATTGTTCTCCATAACTATTTAAGAAATCTAAGATTTCTTGGGAAGTATCGGGCCCTGGAATAATTTCGAATAGTTTCAAATATCGCGGAGGGTTAAAGAAGTGGGTCCCACAGAAATGTTTTCTGAAGTCTTCACTTCGCCCTTCATTCATAAACTTAATGGGGATCCCCGAAGTATTGGAAGTGATCAATGTTCCTGGGGTACGGTACTTCTCCAGGTTTTCGAAGACCTGCTTCTTAATATCCAAGCGCTCTACCACCACTTCAATAATCCAGTCTACATCGGCCACTTTGGCGATATCATCTTCTAGGTTTCCAGTGGTAATCCTACTGGCGAATTTTTTATGGTATAGGGGAGCGGGTTTGGATTTTATGGAATTTGCCAGGGCGTCATTCACCAAACGGTTACGAACGGCTTTATCCTCTAGGGTAAGTCCTTTGGCTATTTCCTTTTCATTCAATTCCCTGGGAACAATATCCAACAGCAGTACTTCCACTCCAATATTGGCAAAATGGCAAGCAATTCCGCTACCCATGATCCCAGAGCCGATAACAGCTACTTTTTCTATTCTTCTTTTTGGCATTATACGGTTTGTTTTTTAGTCGTGTATATTTTTTTGGACTGTATCAAGTCCAGTATGGTATTGGCTACATTTTTGAAGGTCTGCAGGTCTTTGTCCGAAACCTTTTCGCGTACCGCTTCATCAAAACGAAGAACCACTTGCTTGGAAAACTCGCGCATTTCCACTCCAAAAGGGGTGAGGTGGATTAATACCCCACGGCCATCTGCCGGATTGGGACGTCGCTCGATCAAGCCTTTTTCTTCCATGTTTTTTAAGGTGCGGGAAAGACTGGTAGCCTCCATTCCCATTTTGGGTCCCAAAGCAGTGGAAGGGGTGCCTTCTTCGGGGTCTATACTAATAAGTGCAAACCCTGTAGCCATGGTGCTTTCCTTTTTACCCGCTTCTTCGTTATACATTTTTTGTACGGCCATCCAAGTGGCGCGAAGCATGTAGTCTATGGTTTTTTCTTTCAAGGGAAATCTTGTTTGAAATTAGTTTTCCAAAGATAGAAAAAAATATTATGCATGCATAATAAATAAACAAAATTTTATGATAAGTTCCTATAGTTTTTTATGGATGACTCCACAGCCCTATTTCAGGGCTACGAGTTTGTTCCAGGATTCGAAGAAATCCTTATCGAACACAGATTCCTTTGTTCTGGGTTTTTTTAACCACTCCAATTGTTTGGGACTCAAATACTTTTGTGGATTTTGTTTTAACCCCAAGGCACTGTTTATTTTGGTCTTTTGGACTTCGGTTAGGGGGATGTGCTTAAACTTACTGTGTTGTATGAAGTAATCTTCATCCCGTGGGGACCATTGAAACTGCGATTTGGCCACAGGTTCCATTTTGTTAGCCCTAGCAAAGCCCGATAGTTCTTCTTCGGAGATTTCATCAGCATCGTAGATAACCCGAACCACTTCGGCGCGATTCATAAAACCCGCTTGTGTAGCTAGAACACCTTCCTGGGATCCCAATTCTTTTTCACCCGTCCAGAAGCAATACATTTTATAGTGTTTTTCCTGAAGGTTATGATCCGAAGTAGTGGTAGTAAGTTCCTTACCCAAGATTTTAACGTATTCGGGCACAGGGTTGCCGTATACTTCCATAGCTTTTAGCATAGCATTGTACAATCCTTTGGCAGAATAATCGCTGGCTACCCTGCGTACAATATTTTCCCCTTTGTCGTTTACGATGCGAACCACAGGATTGTTCCAAGTGGGTTCGTTGTATTTTTTAAGGATCTGGCGGTCTTTACCTCCTTTATTATTGAATATGGCTAAGGGGATGAATTCGTTCTCTATAGCTTCGGTCATTAAAGGGTGGGAGAGTACATTATGACCATAGTTGCGACAGGTAGCACAACCGGGTACTTCCTGAAATAGGATAAGAACAGGTTTCCCTTCTTTTTTGGATAAATTAATGGCGGTGTCGTAATCACGGTACCAGCGTACTTTTCCTAATTCTTCGTCTTGATTCTGGCCGTTAGTACGTTCCTGGGCAGTCAATGGCTGTAACAATAGTACAGCCACAATTAACTGAAGCATTTTGGGTAGACTCATATCCTATGTTTATAAAATTACTCGCAAAGCGAAGGTTAAATATTTCAAGGCTTGCCTCGAAATTAAACTTGGTTTTCAATGAATACCTTCTGGGTGTGTCCTGAGGTAGTCAACATAGAATAAGTCTACAGGAATAGGGAACACTTACAGCTAAGATGTTAGTTTTTCCTTAAAAGTCCATGGCCTCTTTTCGGGATTTGATATTGAGCTTGGTGTATATGTTGCTTACGTGCGACTTAACGGTGCTGAGCCCAATGTTGAAGGCTTCCGAAATCTCCTTATTGGAACGCCCCTGTTTAATCTCTTCCAGGATCTTCCGTTCCTGAACACTCAGCTTATGTAGTGGGTTGGCCTGTTTTTTCCGTTTTCGCTTCAAAAAGTGATTCAATACAAAACCAAGGATAAAGAACCCCAAGCCTATAATAATGTAGGTATAGTAGTTACTGTTGTCACGGGGCAGTTGCGTTTTAAACGCTTTAAAATACGTGGAATTTTCCCTCCGCCACTTTTTGAGATAGGCTTCGTAGTAGGATTTGTTTAATGGGTAGTTCGATTCGAACTTACTCTTCTGGAGCGCATATAGCGATACCAAGCTATGGGAACTGGTATCTGCCACATACCGAAGCTTTTCATAGATAGCTTGGGTAACAAATTCGCCCTTCATGGAAGAACCCCCAAAATGGGTGCTGTCCACATAGCTATAGATATGATCTATTTCCCTGATTTCCTTGGAAGGTTCGTAGCCTGATATTGCAACAGGGTAGAAGGGTGGGTTTCCCGGAACGTTTTCTATGGTAATGCTAACATTTTTATTACCGATAAGAAAAATGTGGTTTTCCTCCTTACCACCAATGATGAGCGAGGCGGCAGGGGAGTTTCTTTTGGAAACGTGGATGCGGTATAATTGGTCTTCTTCCGAAAAGTATTGGGTGGCAAACGAAAAATTACCCAAACTGTCCATAGGGGCTTCCGAAATAATCATTCCGTTAGACATGGTATACATATCGTTAAGGGTAGGGATATGCGAAAGGTAAACCACCGGATTCCAAATGGAATCCAGCTGTAGTTTACCTTGTATACCCGACTTTTGTTTTGAAGTGGATTGTCCTAATGCACTCTGAAAAAACATTAGGAGCCCACAAAGAACAAGGAGGGATCGGTATGGCGGGTTAGTTGTGTAATTCATAGGGAAGCAAACACTTCTTAATTACTTCCTGATTGATGTGAATGGATCTGAATTTTACCGGTTACCTTTTTGGGTTTCAATTTTACTACCCAATCGCCTTTCATGGGATCCTTAAAGCTTTTGTTGAGCTGCCCACAAACCGATTCCGAACTTTTACCCCCATCCGAAGAACTGGAATTGAGTTCGCTTTCCACAGAGAAATTCCCTTGTTTGTCCCCTTTTGGGTTGTAGATTTCCATAGTGAGCGCGCCAGACGAAATGGAACTGGACACCCCAATGTTAAGATGCTCCACATCTTCCTGTACCGAAATCTTGACCGATTCGTTTTTGGAACTGGATTCCAAATTAATGGATTTACTGGTTTGATAACTGGAACAATTGTGGTTCTTGTTGTGGTTGCTGTTGTGATTACTGTTTTGTTGAGCGAAAAGCAAAGAGCAACTGCTCAGGAGAAACATAACGAGTACGATTGATTTGATTGATGTTTTCATGATTTCTGATTTTTAAATTCTGAATAACACAAATCTATTTTCCACAGGGCCGTTAGGCAAATGGAAAAAGGCTGAAAAAAGAACGAAAAAAGTGCTAAAAACGTCTTTTCCTCCCTAAGATAGCGATAAAGGGCGACATTTTTCCGTAAAATAAAAAAGGACAGCTTTACCTGCCCTTTGTATTTTTTGATTGCTTACGATTCTTTCTCGTAGATCTTATTGTAGAGGTCTATGTACTTTTCTTTAATCACTTTCCGCTTCATTTTCATAGTAGGGGTAAGGTGGCCGTCATCGATACTCCAGATGTCTGGGGTAAGCTCAAATCTTTTGATTTTTTCCCACTTACCGAACCGTTCATTGAACTTCTCCACTTCTTTCTGGATACGCTTTATCAACACTTCGTTTTGATAAGCTTCTGCAGGATCGGAAGGAATCCCTTTTTCTTTTCGTTCGGACCAATCGGCTACAAACTCCCAGTTGGGTTGTATGAGGGCAGCTGGCATTTTTTCGCCTTCTCCCACTACTAAAATCTGCTCTATGAAACGGGATTGCTTCATGGCATTTTCAATAAGCTGTGGTGCTACATATTTTCCACCGCTGGTTTTGAACATGGATTTTTTACGATCGGTGATTTTAAGGAAACCGTTTTCATCCAAAATTCCGATATCTCCTGTGTGGAAATATCCGTTTTTAAGTACTTCGGCTGTTTTTTCGGGGTCTTTGTAATACCCTTGCATAACCTGTGGACCTTTTATGAGGATTTCCCCATCTTCGGCAATCTTCACTTCGGTATCAGGCAGCGGCTTTCCTACGGTTCCTATCTTAAAACCTTTGTCTCTCATATCGTTTACAGAAACAACGGGCGATGTTTCGGTGAGTCCGTAGCCTTCCATCACGGGGCAATCCGCGGCATTGAACACACGTGCCAATCGAGGTTGTAAGGCAGCACTACCCGAAGCTATGGCTTTTAGGTTACCGCCCAAGGCTTCTTGCCATTTACTGAAGATGAGCTTGCGGGCAATTTTCAGTTTAAATTCGTACCAAGCACCGTTTTTACCATAGGGTTCCCACTTTAATCCTAATTCCACAGCCCAGAAGAACAGTTTCTTTTTTATTCCAGTAAGGTCGGTTCCCTTGGCAATGATCTTATCGTATACTTTTTCCAATAACCTGGGTACAGCCGTCATTACTTCGGGATGTACTTCTTTTAGATTGTCGCTTATGGTTTCCAGGCTTTCGGCAAAATAGATGCTTACCCCGCAGTATTGATACATATAAAGTAGCATCCTTTCGTAAATATGGCAAACAGGTAAGAAACTAAGGGCTTTGGAGTCACCCATTTGTATGGGAAGGCGCCCTTTACTGTGTTTGGCATTGCTGGCAATGTTCTTATGGGATAGCATGACCCCTTTGGGTCTTCCTGTGGTTCCGGAAGTGTAAATAAGGGTCGCTAAATCGTCTTCCTTAACGGCTGCTTTCCTTTGTTCTACTTCTTCTTGGAGGTCTTGGTTTTCGTCGCCCAGTTTCAGTACTTCGGACCAATTATCGCAACTGCCTATGTCATCGAACGAATACACCCCTTTTAGCGAAGGGACATTGGCTTTTATTTTGTCTACTTTTCCCAAAACCTCGGTACAGGAAACAAAGCAGTATTTGGATTCACTGTGGTTGAGTACGTACTCGTATTCTTCTTCAGAAATAGTAGGGTAGATAGGCACATCTTGTGCTCCGATCTGTAGGATTCCAATATCGCAGACATTCCATTCGGTTCTATTGGTCATGGAAATGATGGCTACTTTGTCATTGGGTTGTACCCCCAATTTTATGAGTCCACGGCTTATGGCGTTGGCTTTATCTATATATTCTTGGGTAGAAGTCTTTATCCATTCTCCATTTACTTTACTTACAAGGGCGGCTTCTAAAGGGTACTGTTCCAATTGGTAATACGGAAAATCGAACAGTCGTTTTACATCGGTCATATTCTACTTTTTCTATCCCTGCAAAATAGGGAAAAATATTCAGTTTTGGGATTCCCCAAAGAAAATGGGATCCGTAACAGGATCCCATTTTTATACAGTGTTTAAAATGAAAAGTTTACAAACGAACAATCTTAAAAGTTTGAACGGTATCCCCCGAAGAAAGCTTTAACAGGTACACTCCGCTACTAAGGTTGCTGTAATCGATGGTTTTGGTTCCGCTGTTATTTAACTCACTGCGAACCAATTGTCCTTGTAGGTTGAAAATTTCTACCGTATAGTTTTGTTCGGCAGTGGTAATGTTCAATACATCTTCTACGGGATTGGGGTAAATGCCAAAGGCAGATTGGGAAGTTTCGAATGTATTTAGAATATCGTCATTCACAATATTAATGGTGAGGTCATCAAAATAAAACCCGTCTGCCGTACCAGAAGGTCCTGAAACCAACTGAAACCTGACTAAAATCTGCTCGCCAACATATTCACTAAGATCGATGCGCTCCATGACCCATTCGTTTTGGCTTCCATCGTAGAGGGGTTCGCCTTCGGGTTGTACACCTCCAGGTTTTCCACTGTCGGTATACAATCCACATTGTGGAACCCAGTTGGTTCCATTATCTGTAGAAACCTCGAACTGAACATAATCTTCGTTTTGCTCTATGGCCCAGCGTGCATAGAAGGACGCACTGGCTCCTACGGCAGTACTTAAATCGATAGGATCTGAAAGGGTTATGGATGAATCCTCGTTGTTTGTGTATTGGGTAAAAGCAGAATCTGCAATGGAACTAGGGGCAGATACAAAGAACACATCGTTTATATCCCAGTCGGTTGTGTCAAAATTATCGGAGGTATTATCCCCTGGATCATAGAGTACAGATTCTTCCAAACCAAATCTCTTTTCAACCAATAGCGTACTATCGAAGGTTCCGTTGTCTACTACAATTTCGAAAGCAATAAGGTCCCCAGCTTGCGTTCCTGCTTGCAGCGTGTATTGCAATGTTCCAGACACCAATTCCAAAGGAACGATTCCACTAAAATTTTGCGGGCTTCCTACGGAAGCGATATTGGAGGAAATAGGATTGATACTTACCCCAAAATCATGGTTTTCGGTCAATCCCAACCGCTTAAATTCGAAGTCCTGATTCACCACGGCTTGATTTCCTGTATACGGACTGCTTCTGTCGAAAATATTCACCCCGTTGTTGGTCATTTTAGCACTGGCGATGTTCATGTACATCATGTCCAAACAGGAAGGGATGATCTGTTCCATAGGCAACCAAAACTGATTCCCAATTTCGGGCGTAATGGCATAGATCTTATTGTGGGTTCCAACAGTACCATACATAAAATCGTTGGCAGCACCTGCTATCCCATTTGTTTTTTGGAAGAAATAATCGTTTTTGGAAGTTAATTCAGTTTGAAAATCCACATACAAATCATGTTCTGGGGTAAAGGCGGATGATGTATACCCGTAGGGGAAAAAGATACCATTTCCCCAACTGTGGTTGTTAAGCGACATCACAAAATCGTGTTGCTCGCAAAACCACCTCATGGCTTGGTTTTCTACTTCAGAAAAGGGGCCTGTTCCGTGATACACCTGACTATTTGGGTCGCTGGACGTTCCTTCACCTCCCCAAGTACTGTTGGCTGGATCTCCATCTATGTAGTAATCGTAGTTTCGGTTGTTGTCCACCCCATGACCATCCTTTCGGTTTTTTCGCCAGAATCCACCTCCGTTGGGATCGGTGAGTTCATTATAGAGGTATCCATCGGGATTTAATACGGGGATGAAATACAGTTCGGTATTATCTACAATTTCCTTTACCTCCCTATTAGTTTCATAGTTTTCCAACAGATACCACATAAAGAACAGGTTTTGCGATAGGGAAGTGGGTTCCCGAGCGTGGTGGATGGAATTATAGAGTATTTTGGGTTCTCCTTCGGAGCTGGAATTGGGATTGTCACTAATTTTTACCCACTTTATAGGATTCCCCCCTATGGGTGGTGTGGTACCATTGTCGGGTTGTCCATCGGTAAGGAAGTTTCCAATATTGTCTGGTGCTGTGACGAGGTTAGGGTACATGGCAAACATATCGTCTATTTCATCCAGGAATTCCTGATAGGTATAATAGCCTCCCATGCTTCCAAAGTTCCAGTTTTGCGGGGTTTCATAAAAATGTTCGCAAACGGAAGCTTGCCTTGAAATGGTTACTTTTTTATTGTTCTGAAGAAAATAAGCCTTGGAGTCTTCAATAAGGATATCGACCCTATATCCTGAATCCTTTACTTTTTGAACTTCGGATACCGAAAAATCACAGAGCACGTATTTCTCTTGAAGGTCTATTCCGTGATCTATGGGAATACCCAAATTGTAAAGTCTTTGCAGGTCGTTGGTATCTTGAAAGTGTATTTTGGCCCGTTGGTGGATTTCCTGAACTTCTTGCGCAGACATGGAAAGTCCACAAAGCATCAGCAATCCTAGAATAATTGTTCTCATTTCTTTTTCAAATAGGTGAAGTCTTGCTAAGGTACGTATTTATAATGAGTCAATTTTGAGTAACAATCCTGACAGCTCTTGGTTTATAAATGGCTGGATATTAAAAAAAGAGCCCCAAGTGGAGCTCTTTTTCATAAAAGAATATTTAAATGTGTTTATAAACGCACTATCTTAAAGGTTTGCACGGTGTCTTCTGAAGATAATTTCAGTAGATATACCCCACTGGCAAAGCTGCTATAGTCGATTGTTTTAGAACCGTTGATGTTTTCCTCACGGCTTACCAATTGTCCTTGTAGGTTGAAGATTTCCACGGTATAGTTGTGTAGGGGAGTGGTAATGCTTAATATATCCTCTACAGGGTTAGGGTAAATACTGAAGGCAGAAGAAACGTTATCTTCTATAGCCAATTGGCCATCCACGACATTTATCTGAAGGTCATCGAAATAGAAGCCATCTTCGGTAAAACCTCCGTCCGATCTAAACTCGAAACGAACCAAGATGTTTCCCCCCAAATAATCGCTTAGGTCTATTTCTTCGAACACCCAATCGTTTTGGTTCCCGTCATACAAAGGCTCACCTTCTGGCTGGAATCCATTGTCGCTACCAGGATTGGTAAATTTTCCACATTGGGGTTCCCAAGTGGTTCCGCCATCAGTAGAAACTTCGAACTGGGTATAGTCCCAATTGTTTTCTATTCCCCATTTGGCATAGAAGGTTACATTGGCACCCGTGGCATTGGTAAGGTCTACTTCGTCACTAAGTGTAATGGTTTCATTGGCATTGTTGGGATAGTTCCCAACGGCAGACTCGGTAATAGAACTGGAAGGGGATACAAAAGTTGATGTAGTGGTTTCCCACCCGTTATTTTCGAAGTTGTCCGTGGTACTATCGCCAGGGTCTTGGAAAATGGCCACCAACTCACCGAATTTTTTGTTCACTAGGATAGCCGAATCATAAGAACCGTTGTTCACCACAAGTTCGTACACTACATCATCCCCTGTTTGTACACTAGCGTCCAAAGTATAGGAAATGGATCCGCTGTCGGATTCCAGGGTTTCCATACCTGTAAAGTTTACAGGGGAACCTGAAGAGGTGATGTTTGCAGAAACGGGATTAAGGCTTACCGTAAAGTCCCCCGAGCCTGAAAGTCCCAACCTTCTAATATCAAAGGTAGCATCTACTGTAGTATTATCCCCAATGTATTGGGAAGCTGTATCGTTAACCGCGGCATAGTTGTTCACCATTTTTGCAGCCGTTAGGTTTAGGTACATCATGGTTTTACAGATACTTTCAATCTGATTGGCAGGAGGCCAGAAAGACGGCCCAATCTCTGGAGTGAAAGAATAGGCTCCGTTATGGGTTCCTACGGTTCCGTACACAAAATCGTCACTATTTCCTGCTGCAGGGTATAAGTCGGTAGAAATCATATTGGTAAAGCCGTTTCGGGAAACCAATTCACTAGAAACCCCTTGAAAAAGGTCATCTTCTGGGGTGGGTGTATTTTCTGCATAACCATAAGGATAAAGCAATAAGTTTCCAGAAGTATGGTTGTTGAAGACCATAACAAAATCATGGTTTTCTACCATCCATTTCATGGCTTGGTTTTCTACTTCAGAAAAAGGTCCCGTTCCATGGTACACATTACTGTTGGGATCGCTGGAAGTTCCTTCGCCACCCCAAGTACCGTTGGCAGGATCCCCATCTATATAGTAATCGTAGTTACGGTTGTTGTCCACACCATGTCCACCTTTTCGGTTTTTACGCCAGAATCCACCTCCGTTGGGATCGGTAAGCTCATTGTACAGATAACCATCGGGATTTAAAACAGGGACAAAGTATAGCTCTGTATTGTCTACAATACTTTGTATTTCTGGATCGCTATCGTAGTTTTCCAACAGGTACCACATATAAAAGATAAGCTGTGAAAGCGACGCGGGTTCGCGGGCATGATGGATAGCGGTATATAGGATCTTGGGTTCGCCTTCGTTGGAGGTATCTGGGTTGTCGCTTATGCGTAACCAGTTAATTTGGTTCCCTCCAATAGGTGGGGTAGTACCATTGTCGGGCTGCCCTTCGGTCACAAAATTGTGAATGGGCGCTTTGGCCGTAATTAAGTTCGGGTAAGCAGCGCGCATCTCGTCCAATTCATTCAACATTTCCTGATAGGTAAAATACCCACCCATGGAACCTTGGTGAAAGTTGGTAGGGGTTTCGTAATCGTTAGCAGAATCGTCACAACTTGGGTTAAGCTGGCGTGCTTGCATACCTTTAGCATTTTCAGCCAGAAAATGTGCCTTGGCATCTTCAATGATAACGTCTACCTGAAATCCGTTGGCGCGCGCCCGATCCAATTCGGATACAGAAAATTCGGAAATAATGAAATGGCCATGCTTTTTTATACCATGATCTACGGGAATGTCCAAAGCCTCCAATTGACTTAAGGATTTTCCTTGATAGGAGATCTTTGCACGCTGAAAGGTTTCTTGGACATTTTGGGAAAATCCAAGGCAGGTAACAAAGAGCAGGGAAACAAGTAAAGTGTTTTTCATAGTAAGATCCTTATGGGGTTTAAAATCGTTTCGTATTTGCCTCAAAAACGTAAATATAACCCACATATTACAATATATAAGTGGATATGAGAATTTTATGACCCCAGAACTTAAATATGGCAAACTAAAAAAGAGCCCCTTGTAAGAGCCCTTTTTCAACTATATAAGGTTAAGTGTAAGCTTATAAGCGTACAATTTTGAAGGTCTGTACGGTATCTTCTGAAGATAATTTCAACAGATACACGCCGCTGGCAAAGTTGCTATAGTCAATTACCTTAGAACCGTTATTGTTTTCTTGACGGCTTACCAATTGCCCTTGCAGGTTGAAAATCTCCACGGTATAATTCTGAAGGGGAGTGGTAATACTCAAAATGTCTTCTACCGGGTTAGGATAGATGCTGAAGGCTGAAGAGGTGTTGTCTTCAATAGCCAATGGACCATCATCCAAAACGTTTATTTGTAAATCGTCGAAATAGAATCCATCGTCCCTAACGCCGCCATCGGATCTAAACTCGAAACGTACCAAGATGTTTTCACCCAAGTAATCGCTTAGGTCTATCTCTTCCATTACCCAATCGTTTTGAGTACCGTCGTACAAAGGCTCGCCCTCGGGTTGGAATCCATTGCTGCTTCCGGGATTGGTGTATTTCCCACATTGTGGCTCCCACGAAGCCCCTCCATTGGTCGAAACTTCGAATTGGGTATAATCCCAGTTGTTTTCAATACTCCATCGGGCATAGAAAGTTACATTGGCACCTACTGCGTTGGTTAAATCCACTTCGTCACTTAGCCTAATGGTTTCGTTGGCATCGTTGGGATAGTTTCCACTGGCAGACTCTGTAATGGAGCTAGACGGGGATACAAAAGTTGAGGTGGTTGTTTCCCATCCATTGTTTACGAAATTGTCTGTGGTGCTGTCTCCAGGATCTTGGAAGATGGTTGCCAAAGCACCGAATTTCTTATTTATTAGAATTGTATTGTCGTAAGACCCGTTATTTACCACTAATTCGTAAGCAATATCGTCTCCTGGTTGTACACTGGCATCCAAGGTATAGGTAATGGTACCGCTGTCGGTATCCAGTGTTTGCATGTCAACAAAATTCACAGGGGTTCCTGAAGAGGTAATGTTTGCAGAAACGGGATTAAGGCTCACTGTAAAATCCCCGCTACCGGAAACACCTAGCATTCTAATATCGAAGGTAGCATCTACGGTTGTATTGTCTCCTACAAAGTTTGATGCAGTATCTGTAATGGCACCAAAATCATTTACCATTTTGGCAGCCGTTAAATTGAGGTACATCATGTTCTTTGCAATGGGTTCTATCTGATTGGCTGGAGGCCAAAACGAAGTCCCAATTTCTGGGGTAAATGCCAATATCTTTTCGTGGGTTCCCACACCACCATACATAAAATCATCACTATCTCCCGAGAAAGGGGAGTCTCTTAAGGCAGTATACCCATTACGTGACACTAACTCACCCGAAACGGCAATGAATAGGTCTTCGTCTGGAGTAGGTACATCGGCATAGGCATGCGGGAAGTATAGCAGTTGTCCAGAAGTGTGGTTATTGAAGGCCATGACAAAGTTGTGGTTTTCCACAAACCACTTAATGGCTTGGTTTTCCACTTCAGAAAAAGGCGCAGTACCGTGATATACTTGAGAGCTAGTGTCTGGAGAGGAACCGGGTCCACCCCAAACGCCCATACTGGGATCTCCATTTACATAAAAGTTGTAGTTTCTGTTGTTGTCTGTTCCATGTCCATCTTTTCGGTTTTTTCTCCAAAAACCACCTCCGTTGGGATCGGTAAGCTCATTGTACAGATAACCATCGGGATTTACAACAGGAACAAAATACAGTTCTGTGTTATCTACTATGTTTTGTACTTCTGGATCACTGTCGTAGTTTTCCAGTAGGTACCACATATAAAAGATAAGTTGGGTTAGTGAAGCAGGCTCGCGGGCGTGGTGAATGGAAGTGTATAGAATCTGTGCTTCCCCTTCGGTGTTAGAGTCTGGATTATCGCTAATCTTTACCCACTTAATTCCATTACCACCAATAGGAGGAGTAGTACCATTGTTGGGCTGTCCTTCGGTCAGAAAATTTTGAATATTTTCTGGAGCCGTAATCAAATTGGGATAGGCAGCTTTCATTTCGTCCAATTCGTCCAACACTTCTTGATAGGTAAAATACCCGCCCATAGAACCTTGGTGGAAATTCACCGGGGTTTCATAATCGTTGTTAGCATCGTCACAACTTGGGTTAAGCTGGCGGGCTTGCATGCCTTTAGCATTTTCGGCTAAGAAATGGGCTTTTGCATCTTCAATAATGACATCTACCTGAAATCCATTGGCACGTGCCCGGTCCAATTCGGATACCGAAAATTCGGAAATGATAAAATGGCCTTTCTTTTTAATTCCATGATCCACGGGAATATCCAAAGCTTCCAATTGACTTAGGGATCTTCCTTGATAGGAAATCTTTGCACGCTGGTAGGTTTCTTGGACGTTTTGGGAAAATCCAAGGCAGGTAACAAAGAATAGTGAGGCAAGTAAAATTTTTTTCATGTTGGGGTCCTTAGGTTATTTTTAGGTTATAGTTATTTGGTCTCAGAACGTAAATATAGCTTACATATTATAATAAATAAGCTTATGTGAGATTTTTATGAACCTAGAACCTTTGTAATTACTTGTTTTCCAGCCACTTTCTAGCATTGACGAAAGCCTCTAACCAAGGGGAAACTTCGTCTTTTCTTCCGTTGGGATAATGCGCCCAGTTCCACTGGAACATGGATCGCTCGAAGTGCGGCATGGTTGCAAGATGGCGCCCCGTGCTATCACAGATCATGGCTGTGTTGTAATCACTTCCATTGGGATTGGCTGGATAGGATTCGTATCCATACTTGGCAACGATGTTATAGGCATCTTCCCCCATGGGTAAATTGAACTTTCCTTCCCCATGGCTCACCCAGATCCCAAGTGTACTTCCTGCAAGGGAGCTAAGCATAACGCTGTTGTTCTCTTGTATGGCTACGCTGGTAAAGACACTTTCGTGTTTTTGGGAATCGTTGTGATGCATTTTTGCCAATTTTTCATGGTCTGGATTAATAAGGTCCAATTCCAAGAATAGCTGGCAACCATTACAAATTCCAACAGAAAGGGTATCTTCCCTATTAAAGAAGTTTTTCAAGGCGGTATTGGCCTTTTCATTATAAAGGAAAGCCCCTGCCCAACCTTTTGCAGAGCCTAATACGTCGCTATTGGAGAATCCTCCCACAGCACCAATAAACTGAATGCCTTCTAGGGTTTCACGACCAGAGATAAGGTCGGTCATGTGTACGTCCTTAACATCGAAACCAGCCAAGTACATGGCGTGGGCCATTTCACGCTCACTGTTGCTTCCCTTCTCACGGATAATAGCTGCTTTTATCTTTCGTTCTGAGGGTCCCCAAGCAGCTGAAGCTGGTAGCTTTCCATCAAAATGCGATGGGAAGTTGTAGGTAAGGGGTTGTTGTTTGTAGTTATTGTAGCGCTCCTTTGGTAGGTTTCCTGCCGTTTGTTTTTTGTCTAACAAATAGGAAGTTTTATACCAGGTATCCCGTGTTTCAGAAACAGAGAAGCTGATTTCCGTTCCTTGATTGGTAATGGAAAGGGTATCGCTTTCAGTCACCGATCCTATGTTGTGGAACTCAATCCCTTGACTGGTTAACAATTGCTCTACTTGAGAATCGTTGCTTGCTTGAAAGACAATTCCGCAGTTTTCAGCAAATAAGAGTTTAACGTTATCAGCTTCACCCAAAGCAGAAAGATCTAATTGGGCACCTAGGTTAACATCGGCATAGCACATTTCCAGGAGGGTAGTGATCAATCCACCAGAAGCTACATCGTGTCCAGCCAGTATGTTTTCTTTTTGGATGAGTTGCTGAAGGGTATTGAATACGTTTGAAACATACCCAGCATCCTTTACGGTTGGAGCTTCATTTCCAATGGTATTGCATACTTGGGCAAAGGAAGATCCCCCCAGTTTATATGCATCTTGTGAAATGTTGATGTAATAGATGCTTCCTCCATCTTTCTGAAGTACAGGTTCTACTACTTTCGAAATATCATTGCAGTGACCAGCTCCCGAGATGATAACGGTTCCGGGGGCGATTACTTCGTCGTTTTTGTACTTCTGTTTCATGGAAAGTGAATCCTTTCCTGTAGGCACATTAACACCCAATCCAATGGAGAAATCGCTCACGGCTTCTACTGCTTTGTATAGGCGGGCATCTTCCCCTGGATTGTTACAGGGCCACATCCAGTTGGCTGAAAGTGACACACTCTTTATACCGTCTTCCAACGGGGCCCAAACCATGTTGGTAAGGGCTTCGGTAATGGAGTTTCGAGAACCGGCCACAGGGTCTATGAGCCCAGAAACAGGGGAGTGGCCTATGGAAGTGGCAATTCCTTGGTGGTTGTCGTAATCCACTGCCATCACCCCGCAGTTGTTAAGGGGTAATTGAAGCGGTCCCACACATTGTTGCTTGGCCACCAACCCCCCTACACAGCGGTCTACTTTGTTGGTAAGCCAATCCTTACATGCTACGGCTTCCAATTGAAGTACCTGATCTAGATAAGATTTTATATTTTCTGAAGTATATGCTGGGTTTTGGTAGTTCCTTGCAATGGTAGTGTCCCTCATGATGGTTTTGGGAGAACTTCCAAACATATCTTCCAAGGCAAAATCCATGGGTTTTTCGCCTGTCTTTTCACTTTCGAAACAAAAACGGCCGTCACCCGTTACATCCCCAACTTGGTACATGGGCGATCGTTCCCTATCGGCAACACGCTTTAATAAGTCGATGTCCTTTTGTCCAATCACCAAGCCCATGCGTTCCTGGGATTCGTTTCCTATCAATTCCTTGGCAGAAAGGGTAGGATCTCCCACAGGCAATTCGTCCATATTGATGTGCCCTCCGGTTTCTTCAACCAATTCACTCAAACAGTTGAGGTGTCCACCCGCGCCATGATCATGAATGGAAACAATGGGATTTTCTTCACTTTCTACCAAAGCGCGTACCGTATTAGCAGCCCTTTTTTGCATTTCGGGATTGGAACGTTGTATGGCATTGAGTTCGATACCACTGGAAAATTCCCCGGTATCGGCACTGGAAACAGCAGCACCGCCCATCCCAATTCGGTAGTTTTCACCCCCTAGGATCACTACTTTATCTCCAGTTTCGGGAGTGTCTTTTAAGGCTTGGTCTTCTTTTCCGTAGCCTACGCCACCCGCTAGCATGATCACTTTATCAAAGCCCAATTTACGAGCATCTTCTTCGTGTTCGAAGGTAAGTACAGATCCTGCGATAAGGGGTTGCCCAAATTTGTTTCCAAAGTCGGAAGCTCCATTACTGGCCTTGATAAGGATATCGATAGGGGTTTGGTATAGCCATTCACGTTCTTGCATGGCTTTTTCCCACGGTCTGTTTTCTTCCAAGCGCGAGTAGGAAGTCATATAAACCGCCGTTCCTGCCAGTGGAAGGGAACCTTTCCCTCCAGCCAATCGGTCACGGATTTCACCCCCACTCCCTGTAGCGGCACCGTTAAAAGGCTCTACCGTAGTTGGGAAGTTGTGTGTTTCTGCTTTTAGGGAAAGGACACTGTCATATCCTTTCTTTTCGTAAAAGTCGGGCCTATCTGCGCTTTTGGGAGCAAATTGTGTGGCTTTTGGGCCTTTTACAAAGGCAACGTTGTCTTTATAGGCAGAAACTATGGTGTTGGGGTTTTCTTTAGAAGTCTTCTTGATGAGTTTGAAAAGGGAAGAAGGCATCTCTTCTCCATCGATCACAAAGGTTCCATTAAATATTTTGTGACGGCAATGTTCGCTGTTTACCTGACTGAAACCAAACACCTCACTATCGGTGAGCTTTCTATCCAATTTTTCGGAAAGCTGCTCTAGGTATTCAATCTCGTCTTCGCTTAATGCTAATCCTTCTTGCTGGTTATATGCAGCAATGTCATCGATTTCCTGAACGGCTTCGGGTTCTATGTTAATGGTATAGATATCCTGATCCAGTTGTGAGTACTTTTGGGAGAGCATGGGATCGAAATCTGTAAAATCTTCAGCAACATGATAAAACTCCTCGATACGTATGATACCGTCTACGCCCATGTTCTGGGTGATTTCTACGGCATTGGTGCTCCAAGGCGTGATCATTGCGGCACGGGGCCCAATAAAAAAATCCGCGATGGCGGATTGGTCTATTTGGGACTGGTTGCCGAACAACCATGTCAATTTTTGCTTGTTTTCGTGAGTGATTTCTCCAGTGGTTTGGACTGCGAATACTTTGCTTTGCGCGTCTCCAAAAAAGTGAATCATTGGGTATCTGATTTGAAAAGGCAAAGGTACGGAAATTTGCAGAAATAGCGATATGCATTCCTTTCGAAAAGAAGGAGTTTTCAACAAAGGAATTAACCATTGTTTGGAACCTCTTTTTTGTGGGGGTTATTTCACAATAAACTTTCCTGTTCCGATCAGTTTTTTAGAAGAACGTACATAGAATATATAGATGCCCGAAGCCATATGATCTTTTTTAAAGACGATCGTATCGTTTTCTATACTATATTCCAATATTATTTTTTGCCCTTTTGTGTTTGCAATTTGAAACAGTAAATCATTTGTGCTAACTTCTGGTATGGGGATACGGACCGTATTGGTGTCTTTGGAAATAGGGTTGGGAATTACCTGGAGCTTTCGAATTTCGTATTTGGTAATGCCCAAAACCTCACATTCGGCAGCATCGCCAAGGTACAAAAATAAGTCATCGAAATATGAATCATTATCGGTCCCTGCATTACGGGTCCCTTTTAGCTCGAAGGTTATGCTTCGGGTACCTATGGGAATTTCTGTAGCTAATTCTAAATACGTCCAAAAGCTGTTTTGTGTGGACAGGGTTTCGCTGGTTCCCAGTTCTGTATTGGTGTCGTCCAAAAACAGGAGTCGCATTTCGGGAAGGTCGGAACCATTAAAGTTGGACAAATACCCACCAAAATTGGCATTGAACCCGCCTTGATCGATTTCTGAAGCGTATTCAGTAACCGATACATTTTGATGTGCTATCCCTATTTCGCTATGGTCGCAGAGCCCGCCCACTGCAAAATAGTAATCCCCGGAGTTTGGATTTACCCCGTTGCACTCTCCAGCGGTTAGTGCTTCTACTTCGCCTTGAATGATCTGCCAATGGGTTAATTGTTCTTCGGCACCACCGTTTAAAAGAAGGTTTACTTCTTGCGATTCAGAAGTATCGAAACTTACAGGTTCGGACCAGTCGCTCCAGTTCATTTCCCGATCCCTATAACGTACCCGCCACCAGTAGGTTTCAAATTCGGCGAGATCGGTGACAGCTTCGTCAAAAAGGTTGTCGTTTTGTTGGGTATCGGTATCAAAATACCAGTTTTCGTAATTCTTCCAACTTTCTTTTACAGGATTGGAAAAATCGTTTTCAATATCGGTAACCTGCCAATGGGATTGGCCATGCAGTGCATCGCTATTGCTGGAAGAAAAGTCGGTAGCCCGTAGCACGACACAATCTGGAGAAACAGTGATGTTTTTAGGGAAAATTCCCGTTGGCGTATTCACAGGGGAAGCTGCACGCCTTACAACCAAACTATCCCTAACAACATTGTTTTCTATAACGTCTTGATCGCCCCTTCCTATACGTTTTAGAGTGAATTTCGGGTCGGCACCATCGGTAACTTCCATAACCACAAAACCATACTCGTCTTGGGATACGGAAAACTCGTCGTAATCGAAATTTGGGAATTCTCCCCAATTATCTATAGCACCCCCGGCAGTAGCCACATTTACCCACAGGTGTTTGTGGTCCCTGGATTGCCCTCTGGAGTACCCATGGGTGTGTCCAAAGAAGTGTATGGAAGGCTTGCCGCAATCGTTAGTAAATGTTTCCAGTTTAGTAATGACTTCCCCAGTGTAATCTTTTTCCCCGGGCGTCCATAGTTCGGACTTGAAGGGGTGGTGCAATTGTGCAAAGACAAAGTCGATGTCGTTGTTGTTACAGGCATCGGAAAGCACTCCATCCATCCAATTGAGTTGGGTGTCGTTGTCGTAGGGAGAATTGGAATCCAAGCCAATAATACGGACATTACCATAATCCTTATACCACCAGTGTTCTTCGAAACCAGCAGAGCCATTATCTGGGAGTTTAAAATAGGCGAAGTAAAACGGGCTGTCGGCTTCGTGGTTTCCCAGCACAGGATATAGAGGAATGTTTGAAAACAATGCTTGCCCTGGATTGAAAAAGTGGTTTTCCCACTGACTGTAATTTGTGCCTGTTACCACCAAATCCCCGGGAATCATCACCAAAGCGAGGTTGTCGGTAATATCACCCCCAATTTCATCTTCCAAGTATTGAATAACACCTTCTTCCACGATCTCCTGAAACTTATCGGGATGGGATCCATCCCTTTGCATATCGCTCATGGCAACGATCCTGAAAGATTCGTTGTCTGTAGGGAATGGAGGGGTTTTAAAGGAAAATACTTCTGAAGTGGCACTTCCCGTAATCACTCGATAGTAGTATTTGGTAAAACGTTCCAGATTTTCCAATTGCACTTCGTGTATTCTAGAACTCCCATCCGAAGGGGTTGCAGTACCCACTGTGGTATTCCCCAAAGCAGGGCTAAGTCCCCATTCTACTGTACTTTCTTCCCCAGAATCGGTTTCCCAAAGAATGTAGATGGAATTTGGGGTGGCATCCTGTAGATAGGGTTGTACCTTGATGTTTTGGGAATATATTGCAAACGAAACGGAAAGGGAAAGGGAAAGGAAGAATAAAGAGTACTTCATAATGTTGGTGGTTATGCAATAAAAACAGTCTCTAGGGATTCTCAAATATATAGAGAATCCTTCTTGCTTAATTTCAGCAAATTAATGTCACAAAGAAAAGTACAGCTTTTTTTATGAAAAGTAGTAGGGTAGGATGATTTAAAATTCAAGCCTATAATTGAGTATGGGGATAAGACTCAATTGATTTTCGGTTTCTATTTCACCTGTATTGAAATTCAGTTCTTGCTCCATAATGTTCTTCCTGTTGGTTACATTTTGAATGTCCAAAGAAAAAACATGCGATACCTTAGGTCTATTAAGCCTAAAATAGAAACTAGTATCGAGTCTAAAGTAGTCCTTGAGCTTTGTGGTATTGCGTTGGGACTGTATTTGGATTTCTTCTCCTGCTATAAGGGAAGCTTCAATATCGATGGGAGTAGAACGTTGCCCACCATTTAATAGCGTTCTGAGATTGACCCCTATAACATTGTTTTCTTTTTTTCCTACGGTAAATTCCTTTCCGCCTACGGCATTAAAAGTGTAGTTGTAATTGTAACGGCTGTCGTACCATTCCCCATTGGCAGCTTGGTACTCGCTGTTGTATAAGGACGCGGTAAATAGATAGTAGTATTGATCCGAAAAGAACTTCTCGAAGGTAAATTCGAGCCCGTAGTTCCTTCCTTTTCCCGTATCGGTAAGCCGATCGCTTATGAGTTCCCCGTTTAGGGTAGCATCGGTGTATAATGGATTGGCAGATACTGCTACATTGTTCAGGTCTTGGAAGTAGGCTTCAATCTTTAAATGACCGTTTTTTATCAATCGCCAATCATAGCCAATTATATAGTGTGTTGCGGATTGGAGTTTAAGGTTCTGATTGGGAAGGATTAAATTTCCGTTTCCATCGGTCACCCGCACAAAGTACTGGTTAAGCGGCAGTATTCTTGAGTGTATGCCAAAACCCACATTTAGGCTATGTTTAGGGGATACTTTCCAGTGCAATCCTGCCCTGGGTTCTACCCGAAAGTCTTCATTAATAGAAAAGTAGGTGGCATGTACCCCTGCAGTGGCCCAAAGATTTTTGGAAAACCGGTATTTGGCCTGTGCAAAGGATTGAAACAATTGGCCATTGCCTTTTTCATCTACCTCAGTATCTGTAACTCCGTTTTCTGAAAATTCCCTAAAGAGATCGTAGTGTAATCTGCTGTAGACAACCCCTGTTTTAAAGGTTGTTTTAGCTCCAAACTTTCGTGTGTAATTACTGCTTAGGCGAAATGCATTGTTTTTTAGGTCGGTAGCATTCGATTCTTCATACGTGCTTACAAGGGATCGGTATCTATTGCTTTCATCACTAACACTGCCAGAATAAGAAGCAATGATGTTTAAAGAGCTGTCGTCCTTAAAAAAGTGGGTAAGTGTAATTCCGCTTAGGTACGTATTCGATTTAAATGCTTCGATACTTTCAAAATTGGGGTCGTCCTGTTCTTCGTTGTCATTGTTGTTTTCGCTCAATCCTCCAATTCCCCAAATGTTCAGTTTGGTTTTAGTGCTTAAGGGTAAATGAAGTTTAAAGGATAAATCTTGAAAAACAGGTACACTATTTTCAGATACTTCCACTACATTATTGAGCAATGATAAGGTAGAATACCGATAGTTGATGAGGTAGGAACCCTTGTAGTTTTTGCTGAAGGGTCCTTCTGCTGCAATATCGGTCCCCAATACCCCCAATTGAAAGGTATATTCCCCTTTGGAATTGTTTCCATTCCTTAGGTTAATGTCGAAAACCCCCGAAAGGGCATTCCCGTATTCGGCAGGGAAGGCTCCGGTAAAAAAGTCGGACTTGCCCAGCATATTGGTACTTAAGATGCTTACAGCGCCTGCACTGAACCCTTCTGCAGAAAAATGGTTGGGAGATGGTACCTCAATACCTTCAATCTTCCAGAGCAATTGGTTGGGGGCATTCCCGCGAATAATGATCTCGTTGGTGGCATCATCCGAACTGGAAACCCCGGCAAAACTCAATGCCATTCGCCCTGGATCGCTAATGGACGCCGGAAACCGTTTGGTTTCTTCTACGCTGAATGAGCGTGCACTAACGGTAGCCAAGGTATTATTGGGATTGCCTCGGTTCTTTTTGGATACAATAACAACCTCTTCCAGGGAATCCAGGTTTTGAAGCAGAGGAATGATCAAGTTTATTTCTTTGGCCGATCCTACTAGTATTTCCGAAACGATATAATCTTCGAAACCTAGGAACTCACACAATAGGGATTGTCGTCCTACAGGCACTTCTTCCAACACAAAATAACCTTCAGAATCGCTTATGCTTCCCTTAGTGGTTTCACCTAACAGCTGAATGGTCGCTCCCGAAATGGGAACACCCGTTTCTGCATTAATAATCTGTCCTTTTATGGTTTGGGTGAGGGATTGACTATAACTTAGTTGGTAAAAGCCTAAAAAGACCATTAGGTACACAACTAATTTGAAGGAATTGAAAACCATGGCCCAGTATGAGGTTAAGTTAGTTTATGGCTACAATATGGGTTAACGTATGAGTTCGGTTTTAATTTTAACCGAGTATTTAAGAAATCGTTAATTGTAATGTGTTTTTAAAACTATCCCACCATTTCCTGCACAGCCCTTTTGGCCGATCTAGCCGCTGTATGTACACTGCTCCAATCTTCCCCATCGGTGTAGGCATCTCCTGCAAAATAGACTTTGTTGGCCACAGACTCCCCTAAGGTTCGCACCTTTCTCCAATCCTCATGGTCTACGATATAGGCTCCTTTTGCAAAAGTCTCTTCGTTCCAGTTTTGCACAACATGGTCTATATAATTGGAAGTAGCTATGTTGCTCCCAAACACTGTGTCCAATTCATTCAATATGTAGTCGCGTTGTGCATTCCCAGAAAGGTTTTGATAGGGTTCAGCCTGCTGTCCTACGGTAAAAAGACCCAATATATTTGAGTTGGTGTTCTGGGCATAGGCGGCATCGTAGTAGAGTTTTTGCCCTGCTTCTGTTTGACTGTCTTCGAAAGCTAAATAGGTTGGGTAAAATTCTTCCGAAAATTTGAAGAATGCTTTAAAACCTCCCCATACCGAAACGCTGTTAATGGCATTCTGCTTTTCCGAAGGCAAGGAAGGGGTAAACGTAACCATGCCACTTTGTAGGATTTTTACGGGTACGGCAACGATCACCCGATCTGCTGTATAGGTTTGTCCGTTAGTATCGGTTACCGTGACCCGATCCCCAGTATAATCGATAGCCGAAATAGGAGTGTTGTATGTTATTCTGGACTGCACATTGGGAAGTATATAGGTTTCAAAAAAGTCGAGCCAAGACGATCCCACAAATTTTAAGTCGGTTTCACCTCCCGTAGCTCCTATGGTTGACATGGTTAGTGTATTGCCATCAAAATAACCCACAGGATCCTGATTGCTATAACCTTGGGTTTGTGTAGTAATTTGTGTGGAGGGGTTATTAACGATCTCAGGCAAAATACTGTTTGCGACATGGATCCACTCTCCGCCTAAAGAAATAGGGAAGTCGGCAAAAGTGGTGGTGTGTCTAATCCTTCCCCCGTAAGTTGAAGAGGCTTCCAGTATTCGAAAATTGACCCCGCGTTGCGCCAAAAGGTGTCCGGCTGCCATACCTGCAGGCCCCGCACCTATTATGATTACCGATTCTGATGAGTCGATGGGATTGCCATTGTCATCATTACTACAGGAGGTAAAAAAAGATTGAAAGGGAAGGGAAACCCCCAAAAGTCCACATACCTTAACAAATTCACTTCTAGTCATAACAATTGTATTACGTATAATCTGAAAACGAACTTAAGGTATTAAAAGTAGGGGAACGACAAAATTCAATCAGTGGAAGGGTTCTTTCGTCGAATGGACTTCTTTTAACCTTTAAGCGAATGGTAAAAACCCCTAAAATCGGTCATAGGTGTACGAATTTCGGTTGTGGGGTAAATGTATCCGTTGGTAGGATTTATGCTTTCTTTTGTTTACTAATTTGTATTCTTGTTGAATATTTCAGTGAAACGCAAGGAATACATACGGTATAGTGTTATAGGGCAAATCATTGTTTGGTTGTTGCTATGGGCTGTGAATTTTTCATTCGAAATCAGTTTGGTTTCGGTTTGGGAAGCTTCGCTATTGAGCTTGAATTTCGTAGTTATGGTTGCCGCCATTGTATACTTTCATTATTTTTTATTGCTTCCCTTATTGTTTCAAAAACAGTACTTTAAATACGCTTTTTTTACCCTTTTGGTTATTTCGGCCTGTATTGGGTTTTATTTTTTCATCGACGTTATTTTGCCCATAGATTATCCAGTAAACGAGACTTTGTTGGGAGCTTACTTTTATAATTTTTTCTCCCTATTGCTTTTTGTGGCAGTTTCCAGTATGTTTTACTACGTAAACCATTGGTACGTAAGTAAAGAAAAAGAGAAGACCTTAAAGGCTGAAAGCTTACAAACAGAGCTTAATTTTCTAAAATCGCAGATCAATCCCCATTTTTTGTTCAACACCCTCAATAATATATATGCCTATGCACAAAGCGGTAACAAAAATACCGCTCCCATGATCGAGAAGCTTTCGGGTATTTTACGTTTTATGGTATATGAGGGAAATCAAGATAAGGTAGCACTTAATAAAGAGTTTGAAGCGATTCATAGCTTGTTGGATATTTACCGCATAAAGAACTCCCGACAAACCCAGATTTCATTCAAAACAAACGGAAATAAAGCCTATCATTTGGTGGTCCCGCTTATTTTGGTGAATTTGGTAGAAAATGCTTGTAAACACAGTGATGCTATTAATAATCCCGACGGATTTATTGAAATCGTAGCTGGAGTGATTTCTGAAGATAAACTGTATTTTTCCATTTCAAACACAGTCGCTAAGAAAACAGCGAGTACAACCTTGGTGCAGGGAGGCGTAGGGCTAAAAAACATGCAAAAACGACTTGATTTGCTGTATGGTGATCAGTACCAATTCGATATCGAAGAAAAAGAAGGGATTTATAACTTAACGCTACAGATTCCGTTGGAAAGAAAAAAATAACCCATGAGTGTATACAAAATCCTCATATTGGACGATGAAGAACCTGCAAGGGAACTATTGCAAAGTTATTGCGATAAGTTGGACGATGTACAGGTAGTTGCCAAAGCAAGTCATGCTTTGCAGGCAAAAGATCGTATTGAAAATGGGGAAGTGGATATATTGTTAAGCGATATACAAATGGACGATCTTACAGGTATCGATTTACTGAAGATGCTAAAGCAGAAACCCGTTACCATCTTTACTACAGCTTATTCGGAATATGCTTTGGAAAGTTACGACCTCAATGTGGTGGATTATTTGGTGAAGCCTATATCGTTTCAGCGTTTTTACCAAGCTATCGAAAAAGCCAAGGACCTCATTTCGTTTTCATCCCAAGAAGTCGCTCCTACAAAATCACAATCTAATTACATCTTTGTGAAAACCAACCGCAAGATGGTTAAGATTAATTTTGAAGACATCCTTTTTACCGAAAGCTATGGGGAGTATGTGAAAATCCATACCAAGGACGACGTGATTTTGGCCTTACAAACCACCCAGTTTATGGAGGCCCTTTTACCAGAAGATGATTTTGTGCGGATTCACCGATCACACATCGTTAACCTTAACCACATTAAGGAAATTGAGGGTAATCGCATTGTTGTAGAAACGCATACCCTCACTATCAGCAAGCGCATGAAAGAACAATTCATGCAAAGGATTAACGAAAAGGGGATTATTTAAGGCTTATGTTATTCTATTAATAACCTTTCTACCTGTTTTTGCCCGTCGGCATTAAATTCAATAAAGTACATACCTTTGGAAAGACTCTCCACTTTTATAGAAGGGTTTTGTGTTTCCAATACGCCCATCTTTAATTGTTGCCCCAAGGCGTTATATACCACATAGTGGTCTAGAGCAAGTTCAGATTGTACTAGAATGGTTGTTGAAGCCGGATTGGGTGATAAATTGAGCTCCCAAGCTTCGAAATCTTCTGTATTGGCCAATCCCCAACGGTCTTCCGCAATAGGGCCTCCCCATATTAGGGTTGCCAAATATGGGTTATCTATAAACGGGTTTCGGTTACCGTATACGGTTTCCAGGTGTGGGTTACGCTGATCTTCAAATTCGTTCACAGGGTCGTCGGCATTCCACTGTAGGAACAATACCA
>JANQKN010000206.1 GCA_028281065.1 Flavobacteriaceae bacterium
ACAGGAAGTGGATTACGGCTACAACGTACGGGGTTGGCTTACGGACATTAACAATGTGGACGATACCAACCAAAAAAACACCGACCTCTTCCACTTCCGTATCAACTACAACGAAACGATCGAGGGGAACGTGGCGGCCGCAGGGGTGGAACCGCTCTTTAACGGGAACATTTCCCAGACGGTATGGCGTACCGAAAATACCGATACGCAAAAGCGTACCTACGGCTATACCTACGATGCCCTTAACAGGCTCACCAATGCCTACAGCCGTAAGGGAAGTGATTTAAACACCACAGACCATTATGGTTTGTCCGGTCTTACCTACGACCTGAACGGAAATATAGAATACCTCAGCCGTAATGGGACAAACGATGATGGGACCGTAAATGGGGTATGGGATGATCTGACCTACTATTATGAAAATGGCACCAATAAGCTGGTAAACGTTTTGGATAGCAGTGGTTTCCCGGCATTAGCTGATGAGGGATTCAAGGACGGTAATACAGGACCCCTAAATGATTTTGAATATGACGACAACGGAAACCTTATCTTGGATCGAAACAAAGGAATCACGAGTATTGGCTACAACCATTTCAATCTACCCGAAACAGTGACGGTAAACGGTAGCCAGACGGGAACGGTTTCGTATATTTACGACGCCTTAGGTATAAAATTGAAGAAGACCGTGACCGAAAACGGAACAAGCCATATTACCAAATACGCGGGGAACTATATTTACCTGGATGACGAGTTGCAGTTCTTCAACCACCCCGAAGGCTATGTAAAGCCAGTGACAGGCACCTCGGAGAGCGTAAAGGGCTTTAAGGGTGGGCAGACCACCCAGAGTGGCTATCAGTATGTGTTCCAGTACAAGGACCACTTGGGGAATGTGCGTTTGAGTTATACAGACAGTGATCTGGACGGATCGGTTTCTGTTTCTGAGATCGTAGAGGAATCCAATTATTACGCATTCGGTTTGAAGCACAAGGGCTACAACTATACTATCCAGGGCGGTAATGCTGTTGCCCAAAACTGGAAGTTCGGGGGTATGGAACTTAGTGAGGATTTAGGGATGGACTCCTATGATTTTGGGGCCAGGAACTACGATGCTGCATTGGGCCGTTGGATGAACATAGATCCTTTGGCTGAACAGATGCGGAGGCACTCGCCCTATAATTATGCTTTTGATAACCCTATTTTCTGGGTGGACCCCGACGGGATGAGCCCTATGCCCAACGACCGGATCACAACTAGGAGTAAGTACGGTTGGGCTGCGGATTTAACAGCTTCTTCTTTTGGTAATAATCCTAAAAATTCTTCTGGCACTTCTGCCACTTCTGCCACCTCTGGCACTTCTGGTAATTCTCACTCTTCAGGTCCATGTGGAGATAAACCATGTCCAGATCCTCCTGATGCTGATAAAGCTAAAAAGAAAACGGATCCGAAGAATTTTTTTATAGGGCTTTCAAAAGCATATGACAATGCTAAAAATGATGTTATTTCTTTTTTTACTCCTGAAGAAGATCAAATCCCAAATGACGGATTGGTCATTTATGGAAGAGGTAATGACCCTGAAGCAGGTTCTGGTATAGTTACTGATGGTGATAGAGGAGACGGCGAACCGATCGAAGTTGATGGAGAAAAGTCCCATCTTAAACTTACAGATAGACTAACCTACCTCGGAGCTGCTATTTTTCTTACAAATAAAGAAGCTGTTTTTGGGGGTGGAAATTCAGATGACCCAACTATCATTGATGTTAATGAAGAAGACAACTTTGTAATGAAAATTTATGATAGTGGTCCAAACGGAAGCGATCCAACAGTAGAGGTAAGGAGTACGAATACCCCACAAGCGGATTCAGCTTATATAATGCGTGAATACGGATGGAACAGTAGAAAGGAGAGGAAGGGATATAATGCAACCGATTCAGTTACTTTTTATACGATGGAAGAGTATAAAAATGACTTAAAAGAAACCCCAGAAGAATGAAAAAAGTTGTAAAATGCATACTAACTGTTATAGCTATATCACTTTTACTGTTTTCTTGTGATGAAGAAAGAGTGACAACGTACTATAAGAATGGAAAATTACGGAAAGAATATTTTGTAGTCGATGGGAAAAAAGAAGGTACTTCCAAAGAGTATTTCCCCAATGGGAATTTAAAGGAGATACATCGATACATTAATGACAAACCCGTTGATTCTTCTTTATATTATTACGACTCTGAAACACCCTATAGGTTGAAACAAATCCGGTATTGGTCAGACAGTACAAATTTCACAAAGGTCTATAACAGGAATAAACAAATCATTAGACAGGGAAGGAGTTTAAATAGCAACCCTAATTTTAGGATAGGCAAATGGAAGTATTTTCTCAACAAGATAGGGGATAGCATAATAGAATATAAAACCATAGACGGAGAAGTATATTCCAATCAAGTTTGGGTTATAGCCAATGGAGACACCCTTATTAATAAGGGGAACTATTTTTCGGTGACATATAAGGATACGATCCAACTTGGAGAATTGGCTAAGATGTATTTTTTCCTTGACCAGCCCTTTTTAAGCTATAACTCTGAGTCTAAAGTTGTGATACCCAAAATATCTTCTGAATTGAAAGCAGACTACTCAAACCTGTTCGATATTGAATCCTATGAGTATCCTAGTCTAAAAAACGATGGCAT
Organism: Flavobacteriaceae bacterium; assembly: GCA_028281065.1. Classification (GTDB taxonomy): domain Bacteria; phylum Bacteroidota; class Bacteroidia; order Flavobacteriales; family Flavobacteriaceae; genus Aureisphaera. The sequence continues at coordinate 2,685 of JANQKN010000206.1, forward strand.
ACCGCGGGATGATATTCCTGAAGATGTTCCTTTAAATCATAATATAGCAATTGGGTTGGATTATAAAACACCTGGGCAAAAACGGGTTAGGGGTGTACTTATAGAGTATATTAAAGATTCAGTAAAATCTACCTCTACCAAGGAAAGACGTTTGTATTTTGATGAAACATTCTTTATTAAGGATACCGTCCAATAAACCGTATATGATAGTTTGATTTAAATTCATTCTCTGAAGAGTTTACAATTATAACAACCCCTCGATCGAGGGGTTGTTTATTGTAGCCTTTAATCTTTAATCATTGAACAAGTGAAAAATTCGGTTAAAGTGAGCCGCCCGTGCCGGATAAAACTGAGCATTTAAAGTTAAGTGTTTAAAACCATTTTATTTGTAGTTTAATGACACCATATTTTAATCTTAATAGCAAAAATTTTATTTTTTGTGTTCATAGTTTATCGTATCTATTTCCTAGCGAGAGAGAACGTAAACTATCCTAGGAACAAAACAAATAACTTATAATGAAGTTCGAAGCCTACAAAGAACATTCCATGGAAGACCTTCCCGATGAGGTATGGAAGGAAATAGATGGGTATGAGGGGTATTACGAAGTATCGAA
>JANQKN010000223.1 GCA_028281065.1 Flavobacteriaceae bacterium
CGGTTTTTTCGATGGGAACATGGTAGACCTTTCGGCATCCGCAATCCGTGTGTACCTGAAAATCGTAAGGAACACTTGGGGGTGGCGGGACGAAAACGGAAATGTAAAAAAACGTGACTGGATTTCCCACAGCCAGTTCGGGAAGGTGGGTGTCTCCTCACGGAGCGTGACCAAGGCTGTGGAAGAGCTTCTGGATAACGGACTGATAAGAGTCACTGATGACCACGGCAACAGCCTTTCCGACCCGAACAAACGCAGGCACGCCAAACGCATTTTCTACGCACCCATAGCACAGAACAGCGCAGAAACGGCTTACAACAACGAAAAAAACGACCAAAACAAAGCAGGGATACCACATAGACCCACGCAGTTTTTACATTCTACAAAAGAAACCCCTACAAAAGGGTACAACGTAGAAAATACCCAGGGAACTCAAAGGCTGACCGATAGCCAGAGGATCAAACAGATCATGGAGGAGCAACGGATCAAACAGATACAAAGGGATAGCTGGATATAATTAAGGTGATATTTTAAAAGCTATCGCTTTTGATCGTTGGGCTTCAGTCCAAATTGGCTTGCTTAAATTCGATAGGCTTTACCGATGTATTTATCAAAAGATATTTGCCAGTGTCAGCTTCCAACTCAATCAACTCAATAAAACCATCATGGTCATCAAGCCAATTCATAATGCTGTCCCTGCTTTTCTCAGATAGATTCAAATAATGGGTCGCATCATATTGGTTCCCTTTCTTTACTCGGTTATAGTATGCCTCACCCAATAACGAATCCCTGTTCTTCTGGTATTTGAGAAGTGGAAAACCTGTATCAATATATAAACTGTCAAAATCTGTATTGGTTGAAAACATAAAAGTTCCCGATTTAATTCTGAAATCATTTTTTTTCAATCTTACCCGAATAAACCTGTTGGCGATATTCTCGGTGTACTTGGTGAATTTGGCATCCTTAAAACTAACGTTCTCCAATCCAGAATCCACAAAGTGCGTGTAGACAAAGCTACATCCCTTAAAGGATGCAGTGCCATCATACAAAGTATCCTTTTGCCGAAGATGATCATATACCTGTCCTCGGTATTCGCTTTGTAGGCGATTCAAAGAGCTTCTTCTGTACATGGTATCCCGAACACTATTGTGCATATCCCAACTGGCCCCATAGAATGAAGTGAATTCCCTTTCAACTTTCCAGTTCCTGCCCACATTGTCATTAGTCCTCATAGCCATCCAATACAATGTCTTCTCTGTGGGCTTACGAATGGAGTCGATTCGGTTAAACATCTCCCGTTCATCATAATACGGTTCATTGAATATCCTGAACCCTTTGTTCAAAACGATGTTTCCTGTTTTCTCATACCTGCGATCTATGAATCTAGAAAAGCCCAAGGTATTTTCAATTGAATCGAATTCTTCAACAACCGTAGAGAGTTCTTCCGAATAATCCTTCGAAATTTGAAGGATCTCATAGCAATCCATCGGGTGGAAATTGTCATGCCCATCTATAAAAGGGTCTCCCTTGAGATGAATTTTATCAAAATAATCAATGTTTAAACTGTAATAAAAGAATGTTCCAGAAGAGGAGAAAAAACAGTTTTCAAACCGAAACGCTTCATCTCCACCGGAAAAGGAACTTCCATCAAAGATAACACCCCTTAGATCACAATCGATGAAACCCCTTCCATATCCCGGCCCTAATCCAAGGGTGGTTTTTTTGAAATTGGCATGATTGAAAGTTGATCTTTCGAACCTACAGTGCCTAAGTTCATTACCCTGAAAATTACACCTATTGAATTGTGACCAAACCGCCGTTAGATTATAACTGCTAATATCCCTAAAATCCGAATCAACGAAACTCCCATACAGAAAAGCGTTGTTCATTTTTGCACCCCTGAAACTGGAATGATCGAAATTAACCTTACTAGAGGGTGTCAGTAGAATTTCAACTTCATTATTGAAACTACCTTCGATACCGTATACCCCTTTACTTAGGTCAAGGCCATTGAGATCCGAACCTGACAGATCGGAGTAGGTGAAATTGGATTTAGTAATGATCTCATTGAACACATTTGTTTCCAGTTCACTTCTGAAAAGCGTTAAAAACAACTTACCCCTTTCGGGGCTCAATTTACGGGGAATGATATTTCCATCCTTTTCGAACAGATAAGGCTCGAATTCTTCACTTAAGGTAACGATACGGCCCACTAGTTCCTTAGAGAGGTTTCTCATTCCGTCATTATGGACATCCTCCCCTAACTCGGTATTTATAGCATTAACGAGATTAGTAAGCTGTGTGGTCCTGACTGATCGGATAGCCCTTGAATTTTCAATGATATCCTCCCTTTCTTTTGCCACTCTTCTTAATTCCGAATTCTTACGGTATTCGAAACCGAAATACCCTAGAACGGATAAAAGGATTATTCCCAATACGGTTAAGACGATTGCATTTTTTTTAATGGGGCGTTTTTCCTTAAGTTCATCCGGAATACTTTGTTGAACTTCATCGATTTCCTCTTTTTTGGGTTTTTTAGGGTATGTATTATTATCGTAATATGAGATCAAATAATTAAGATCATCTACATAGTTATCATTGAAATTTCTCCTTTCACCGTTTTTCCCTTTCTTAAAAAAGAAATCCCATAACCATGAATACGAAAAACCCCCGTTTTCAGAGTACTCCAAGCTATCTTCCGCTACCTGCTTATAAAAACCAGCCTTTTTTGATTTAGTCCTACGCTCAAGGAGCTTTAGGTGATTCTCAGAATTACCATAGTAATGCTTATAAGCACCGTCCAATATTTTTAGGATTTCTTCCGCCTGTTCGGGAGTGATTTCTGTACTCATTGATGGTCCGTTGGATACATATAAAGGTAGGAAAAATTGCTCGACCCAAACTAAACCCCCTTGACCCAAACATGACCATTTTCCTTTGTGACAAATGGAAAAAACCCACCATGAAATTCACGGTGGGGCCATAGACATCAAAACAGCACTTTGATATCCTGACTCGTCCTTTTGAGAGCTGCAACTCCCAATGGACTAACCTACCTAAATAACATTTTGGGCTGGAAATGTCAACCTTCAAAGTGGTTTTGAAAAATTAATTACGAACGATTAATGGTTTCAAAATCATGAAAAAAACAAATTCCGCAAAAGGGGCCTTCCACAGGAACCTTTCCCTGATTACAAAAAAGCGCATCGCATCGATGCAGGAATTGGACACAGATGGTGATACAATCCTACTGCGTGAACCGGCAACGGGGTTTTACGTTGTCCTCAACAACCGCGATAACCATATCCACCACGCAACCCACTACTCGGATGCCGAACGGTACTTCCACCGAATGGCTGATCAATAACACAGATAACGATAGCACCCCGTTTCGCGGGGTGCTTTACCTATTTATAACCTTAAAACCCATATATATGGAACAAACACAGAAAAGGGGGTACACCCCACAGGACAAAGAAACCCGAAGGTGCCTTGAGGCTATCGAGGGTATGGTAAAGACCAAGGCATACCGAAAGCACGGCTATCAGTTGCTCGAGAAAATGGATGTGGACGAAATGTCCATACCCAACAGGCTGCACCTTTATTATGTCAAGGCACGCTACCACGACAATCAATTTATCGATACCTCCAATGCGGAACATCTGGAATCGGTCAATGACCTTATGGATCACCTGTTTGCAGTGGCCTATCAGGAGAACCAGCCCGTAAGGGATATCCGTTATTTCTTCACCCGGGCCAACACCAAATTTGAACTGGCAAGCATGCTACAGATGGGAAGCCGTCGGGAATGGCTCCTTTCCAAATCTAAAGCCATTACCGATAAAGCCCTTGAATACCACCCCGACAACAGGAGCTTTCGATGGCTCAAAGAACAGCTTGCCGCATAGACAAATCACAATTATTCACCCTTAAAAAACAATACCTATGAAAAATTTGAATAAACGGAATGTAAAAGACAAACTGAGCGAGAGCAGCAGCGTTACAGTGTTCCGCTACAAAATCGAAGACCTGGAGAAGAAAATGCTACAGGAACACGAAGCGATTAAAAACGAAGTGGCCATACCCCTTGGTAGGGATCTGGCAAACATGCAGCCGAACAAGCCCGAACCCGAATGCGCCAAGGACGTATACTCGGGTGTGATCAGTGGGGCCTACTCCAAGATGATGATGGTGGCCAAAAAAGAGCTACAATCCGAGATCGAATCCCATCATATAGTAGCCGACCGTGAGGAGGCTAACAAAAAACTTGAAGAGATGGAGACCGAACTGGAGAAAAAACAGACGGATCACCGCCTGAAGAAACAGGAACTGGAAAAGTTCGACGCTGCCCTGAAGAAAAAGGCAGACCGCTACAAGTGGGTACGACTGCTGTTGGCTTTCATGATGCTGGTGGATATCCTGCTCAGTGCTGGGGCACTGGCCGCATTGGGTTACCCTCTGTTCGTCTCGTATATCGTTGCCAGTGCCATCGGTGTCGGTCTGTTCTTTTTGGCGGAAAAACTACCAGAGATCATCAACCTGGGCAGTAACACGCTACAGAAACGGATCATTGTATTGGTGGTATTCATAACGCTGTTCGGGGTGTTCTATGTCCTTGGCATGTGGCGGGCCACAACCTTCACGGGTAGGGCCGATTACGGTGGTGCCACCCAGCCCATATATTTTGCAGTACTCAATATTTTTTTCACGGCCATCGCAACCCTTGTTGCCTATTTTTCGGGACTCAGCCGGAAGGAGAAGCAGACCATGGACCGATTCCGTATTCTGGAGGAAGAGGCAACGGCATTGAAAAAAGAGGTGGACGGTCTCAAGGAAAGGATCGCCACGGTACGGAAGCAGCTTAAGGAATCGGAACTGGCCCGTACCCAGATACAGATATACGCCCACGACCTACAGGAGCTTATCCAGAGGCTCTACGAGGAATCGCAGAAGACCTTTTACAGTACCAACTGCATCCACCGCAGTGACGGGAAGGTACCACAGTTCTTCGGGGATGATATCCCCATGCTCCCATCATTCTATAAAGGTTTAAGCATATAGCCATGAAGAAGTGGATACTTGCAGTGGTGCTGACGGTCCTTGTGGGCTGTGGCACCGATACAACGGATAACGGCATTACCATCAGTGTTCTGCACGACCGTACCGAAGACCATTTCATTGCCCGGCCCACGGTCGATGCAATCACACCCCTTTTCCCATTTGGGGATGACCTATGGAAGGGTGCAACCTTCCGCTACGGGGAGATCACGGGGCTCAACTTCAACAGACGAAGGGAAGTTTCCATCGATAATGAAAATTCCCTGTTGGGCAATGAACTGGAACGGCGGCAGGCCATTTCGGATTTCTTGGTATCGGTTTCGAAAATCCTGAACGATACCACCGCCATTGCCAAACAGAAGGAGAGTTCCATCTGGAGGCCGATAGTGGAAGAACTCAAGGTGCTGGGCAGGGGCAGCATCCAAGGATCGCAGCTGTTTGTCTTTTCCGACCTGAAGGAAAACACCTCCGATGGCTTTTCCTTCTACCGTCCCAAGGACAGGAAACTGCTTCAGAATACACCCGAAAAGGTCGTGAAAACCTATCTGGAAATGGCAGAAGGGGTTGCGGCTTCTGGCAACACAAGGGTGACGGTGGTCTACCAACCCCATGATACCGATGACGACAAGGAGTACCTACTGATGGTAGGGCTTTACAAAGCCGTATTCAAACGGCTCGGAATACCCATTGAATTCAAAACCTCAATACAAACGCTATGAAAACAATACTCACACTACTTGGATTCCTGCTCAAAATACTGCTGATCGGCCTCTACGTCATCACCCGTGGGGCGGAATTGGTTTTAAATGCATTCAACAACACTTTTAAACAGTTACTCAAATGAGCAAGATCAAAGACTATGGGATACTCCTTATGGAGCGGACGGCGGAACTATTGGACAGTACCTTGGATGCCATCGTTGGCAAAGACCACGCACTCAAGGCAGATTTTGAGCGCCCTTCCAAGCTGATCTCGGCAAGGCACAAGGGGTTTTCGGTGACGGGGAAAAAACACCTTTCTCTTGAGCAGTCCAGAAACAACATGATTATCGTATCGCCCTCGGGAGGTGGTAAGACCACCACGGTGATCTACCCCTCGATCTTCAATATCGGAAATGATAAAAACGGGGGATCGATGCTTATCAACGATCCCTCTGGGGAACTGTTCAAGACACGGGCTTTTCTCATCAGCCGTGGGTACCGTGTATTGGAGATCAACTTCGGTGACAAGGGAAATTCCCTCTACTACAATCCATTGCAAAGGATCAAGACCAATGCCGATGTCAGCAAGGTGGCCAGCATGTTGGTGCGGGCTACCCACAAGCAAACGGACTTCTGGTCGCTCAAGGCTACCGAGCTGATCGGGCTCTGCATCCACCACCTTCGGGCCACCGAACCCAAGGTGTATCAGAACCTGGCCAACGTCTACCATATCCTTGAGACCCTTGCCGGGGAACCCGAGGTGATCGACCGCTACTTTGCCGCTACCACCCCGCAACAACTCTGGAGAAAATTCCTCTCCCAGATGGGAGCCAGCGAGAACACCCGTGCAGGGATCATCGCAACCGCACAGAGCAGCCTCTCCTTTTTGGGTGAGGACGAAGTGCTGTGTGATTTGACCAGCGTGGATAATTTCGATTTCGACATGCTCCGTAGGGAAAAGGTAGCAGTGTTCCTACACTGTCCGCTCGGGGATATGGCCTACTACAGTACCATCCTGAGCATATTCTGGGAGCAGTACTTTTCCCATGTCTTCAGCCGCCTTCCCGAAAAGGGGGACAAGGATGTGTTCGTGATACTGGAGGAGCTTTCCAGCCTGCACCTGCCGAACCTTGCCAATATCATTTCCAATGCACGCAAGTTCCGCTGTCCGATCATGGGGGTGCTCCAATCGGAGAACCAGCTTTTCCACAACTATGGTGTCCACAATGGCAAGACCATTTTGAACAACGCCAGCGTAAAGGTCTACTTCACGGGACTGTCGGATGAATCCAAAGGGGTTTCGGATACCTTGGGTATCTATGAGTACGAAGACGCAAGCGGGGTGGTTAAAAAGCGCGTCCTTATGTCCCCTGATGAAGTAAGGACGATGCGCCCCGATCACGTTATTATCGTTCCAAGCGGTATGCGCCCTATCCTTACCAAAACGATTCCGTTTTACAGGCAACGGCGGCTCAAAAGGTTTATGGGATTGACAATGCCGAATGGGCAGGAAGATATCGGTGCAGGTTACACGGTCCAGTACATTGATTTTGAAAGGTATAGAACAGATACCCCCAACGATGGCAATGACCTATAGGAACATACATCAGTATTTAGATGAGGCTTTTCGGGACAATCCCAATCCCAGTGACGCTCAGGTAGCATTGGCCAAAAAGGAGTACTACCGAATCTGGCATCGGGAGTACAACCGCATGCGCCGCAAACGGCTCAGGGAATTTACCCTGGGATTTGATGCCAAGACCCTTTCCCGAATCAATCAGGCAAGGGGGACTCAGAGTGTTTCCAAATACCTGTATGGCGCCGTCCATAATGCTTTGGATGGTGGCAAGGCATCCAACTTGGATAAGCAGCGGTTGGTCAGTATTCATCAAGAATTGGTAGGGCTGATAGCCCTTGTCGAAGAGTTTGGGGAATCCCCACAGATGGAGGATATCTTGGATCGGTTGGAGGCGTTGGAACTTCAAATTGCAAACCTCTACGGATGATCATCAAAAGCAAGTCCATAAAGAGCCAAAAGAACCTATCGAACGTCTTGCGGTACATACTCGTGGGTCATGACCTTACCGATGAGGGTTTTGTAATGAGCCGTGCCATTCGGGGGGATCGAAAGTACCACAAGGGGTTGCTACGGGCACGGGGGGATGTAACTCTGGAATCATCCATATTGGAAGCACGGATCGATAATATGTTCCGTCAGTACAATTCCAATAATGAAAAGCGTTTGGTTCCGCACAAAAGGGCGAACCTAGCGTATCATGAGATTGTGAGTTTTCACCAGAAGGATTCCAGAAAGCTATCCCGTGAAGCGTTGCTCGATATTGCCAGAACCTATGCCAAAAAGCGAAGCCCCAATTCACTCGTGGTGGCCACCATGCACAGGGACAGGGAACACCTCCATATCCACATGATCGTATCGGCCGTTGAACTGGGGGGACGGGTAAAACGGCTCTCCAGAAGTGAATTCCGGGAATTAAAGGAGTCCATGGAACGCTACCAAGACCAGAAACTAAATCTGGAACATAGTAAGGTCGATCATTCAAAAAAAAAGACAACACGCTCTTAAAGGATGTTGAGTATCAGCTTGGGCTGCGAACGGGGAAACGCTCCCAGAAACAGCGGTTACAACTGGAATTGGCCAACACCTACGATACCGCAACATCATCCGTGCAGTTTCTGGAACTTCTTAAACACAATGGTCACGAACTCTACAGGCGTGGAAAACAGGTCGGGATTGTGGCAAACCGAAAGTACCGCCTTTCCACATTGGGATATCCAATGGAAAAACTTCAGCTGTTGGATAGGGATGTCGAAAAGGATAAGCGATTGGAGCAAATCAACAAACTTCGCAATGGCCGATTGAAAGACCTAGGTCGGGAACGGTAAATCAAAAAGCCGTCCCAAATTAGGACGGCTTTCTGTAGCTTACAGCCATGTTCTATCCGCTGAACTACGTGACCTTTAAGATGCTAGACCTATTTTGAGATCACGGTGGGATTCGAACCCACGACCTTGACTTTACGTTAAATGTTGTTGGTCTAGCAACAATTTAAGTATTACAAATACTATACCAAAGAAAAGAGCTGACAGATTAATATTTCCTGTCAGCTTTTTGGGTTTTGGGGTTCTAGGGTCTCCCTAGCAAGAATGCACCTTATAAAGATGATCTTATCTGATAAGGTGCAATCTTGCCTGTCGATGTCTTAAAAGCCCGCCGACTTGAGACCTCGACAGCCACCATGTCCCAAAAGCTGCTGGCATTACCCTCCGTTTTTCCAGCCTGCGACTTGGGACATGGCCGCTAAAGGACATCGGATATTAATGTTCAATGAGCCAACCCGTGTCGTAACGTTTCAGCTGAATCTTCTCTTCCAATATCCCATTGGGGCAATTGTCCTTACCGGGATCGTTGATGTATTGGCGCATATCATATACACGTGTGGGGGCATACCTGTAGCTGAACCGAACGGTTGCATCGGCATCGGTCTGGGAGATGCCTATGATCTCCACGATTTCGGTTCTAGCGACGGTGACCCTATCATTATAAATATTGTTTATTCCGAAGGTAGAAAGCCCCTTGCTGGTAAACTGCCCTTGAAAAAAATCCCCGTAATCCTTTATGGTCAAAAGACCATCATTTGCCAACTGCGAGTACAGATCTTCAAGTTTCTTTAATTTCTGTTTGTCCCGGAACCTACCCCTGTGGGTATCTTTCCCGATCCACAGTTTTTGCTTACAATTCCTTTTAAAATTCTCTTGTAGGATGGCCATCGCTGTTTGATTGTCCAATTTGTCCTGCTTGGGGGCAATGGCTTCCGATACCTGATCCCCTGAAGTTGTATCACCGGGCTGAGTATTCTCCTTACAACCGAATACCAAGAACAGGGCTGATAACAACAGTATTTTGTTTAAGCGCATGATGTGTGGGTTTTATGGGTTTATAGGGGACAAACATAGAAAATTATCTAATAAAATACACCTTATTAGGAACATATTATTAGCGGTTGCCAGTAAGATGTACCTCTTAGTTATTTGTATATGGCAAAACATGAAAAATACATACAGGACAATCTGGACAGTTTGGGTAAGCGATTACAGGAACTGAGAAAGGCCAAGGGGTACCATAACTATGAGCAGTTTGCATTCCATAACGGGATATCGAGGTCACAGTACGGGAGGTACGAAAACGGACAGGATTTAAGGTTCAGCACCCTGTGTAAGGTACTGAAGGCACTTGACATATCACTGGAGGAATTCTTTAAGGGATTTGATTGAATATTCCGTAACTTCATCGATTGCAAATATATTAGATTCGAGTTATGGGCAAAAACAACTTAAGACCAGTGGAAGTCAGTATCCCAACCATCAAGACCGAAGCAGAAGGTGGCGGTAGGGGCATCAATAAATTTCAGGGATTCTTCCATGTTTGGGAAATGATTGATGGGATCAATTATGCCGTTGTAGAGGATATCGATGGTAATGTTGGCAGGTATGAAGCCAACCATATTAAATTTCTGGATAGGGAAATCGACCTTGGATAAAAACCTTTACTTGTTCCTTACCCGATCCAGTTCTTCCAAACGCTTTTTCATCTTCACCTCCTGGGATTTTTCCAGTTTGTCCTTTTCAATGACCGAATCCAACAGGATTTCCACTACACTTTTGTTATAGTCGGATAGCCCTTCTATCATCTCCAATTTCTGAACCACACTCTTATCCGATACCTCACGGGATAGGAACAGATCGACCACTGCAATCCCGATGGCGTCACATACACGTTCCAATGTTTGAAGTTGTGGGGATACCTGCCCTGTCTCAAGGCGTGAATAGGTGCTGGCGAGCATCTCCGACCGTTTGGCCACTTCTGCCTGGGTGAGTCTTTTCTCCTTGCGGTAGAACTTCAGGTTATCGATCATCAATTGCTGTGTGGGTGTCATAAAGTGAAATTTTTTCACTTCAAATGTAGGGCAGAAACATCTAAACACCAAAAAACACACTAATTTTATTAATTAATGTGTTTAAAAGCAATTATTTATTATATTTGTGTGTCTAATGAGTTTTGATTTATGTTCCAGTTCGACACTTCAAATAGTAACCACTACATATTAACGACCGAGATGCTCTCATTCCATATTTTGGGAGGGTTGAACATTAACGGTCTGGATCGTATGCGGGTTACGTTAAAGGTACACAAAACCGACAATGAGTTCCATGCCATACGGCACAATATTGATCTCTACAATTCCAATGCCGTTGAAAAGCTCGTCCGTAAGCTGGCAGAATTCCTTGAAGTGGGTACATCGAAGCTGAGACGGGCATTACAGGAACTGATCAATAGGTTGGAAAAACACCGACTGGAACTATTGGAAAAGGAAGATGAGGAAGTAGTGATCGAATACCAGATGAACCAGAACGAACGCAGACAGGCCATACGCCTGTTGAAATCACCCGACCTATTGGAGAAGACCAATAAACTGATCGGGGCAAGCGGGGTCATAGGTGAAGTCGATAACCGACTGTTGATGTACCTCATATTTACCAGTAGAAAGACTGTCAACCCACTTCACTGTATTTCATTCGGAAGTTCAGGTGTTGGAAAGACCCATCTACAGAACAAGGTAGCAGAATTGATCCCAGAGGAAGACCGCTTGGAATTAACCGTATTATCTGCCAACGCTTTTTACTATTTCAAACGGAACGAACTTAAGAACAAACTGATATTGATAGAGGACTTGGATGGTGCGGATGAAGTCTTGTACCCATTACGGGAACTCCAAACCAAAAAACGAATTACCAAGTCAGTCGTACAAAAAGGCATCGGCGGCGAAGGCAAGACAAAGCATCTGACCGTTGAAGGGCCTGTGTCGGTTGCTGGTTGTACTACTAAGGAAAGTCTGTATGAAGATAACAGCAACCGTTCCTTTCTCCTTTACATAGATGAAAGCGAAGAACAGGATGAACGTATCATGCATTATCAAAGGCGGATGTCGGCAGGCAAGGTGAATAATGAAGATGAACTGTTAGCAGTGCAGATTCTGTGTAACGTACAGAGGCTATTAAAACCGATTCGGGTAATCAATCCGTATGCTATACATCTATCTCTGCCATCGGTAGTATTCAAACCAAGACGGACAAATGCACATTACCTTCAATTTATAGAAGCCATTACCTTCTATCATCAACACCAAAGGGAAGAAAAGTATTGCGAACATACGGGGGAGGCATATATCGAAACCACATTGGAGGATATCAAGAAAGCCAATAACCTTATCAAAACGGTACTGCTCAGAAAGTCCGATCCGCTCAATGGTGCTACCCGGAATTATTTGGAAAGATTAAAAACATATCTGAACGAAAAGAAAGATACCGTTTTTTCCAATGGTGAAATAAGAAGGGAACTGCGGATAAAGGAAACCACGCTCCGCAGATACCATAACCTTTTACTAGAGGAAGGATTTATAAAACGTCATGGGGAAACAAGGCGTGGAATTTCCTTCAGTTACGAGATCGTGGACGTGGATGAATTCTTTGAACTGGAAAAAGCGATTGATAAGGCATTAAGTCTTTGCTTGGAGAAGTTAAAAGTTGATTCAGAATTGACCTAATTACTAATTATCTAAGGCGATTTGCCTCCGCCACCTCGCTACTAGTTCGCCACTAGCAAAATGGCGAAGTTAAGTGATTGATAATCAAAAAATATCAAGGGGGTTCGCCATAAAGTTTGAGAGTAAAGCAAGCTAACAAAAAAATTACCCGTTTTAACGGGCAATAAATATGAAGAGACTAAGGCTCAGGAATGAAACGTTTATCGCTCTTTTGGAATCATTTGAAGAATGGTTGAGCATTCTGGGCTATGCAAAATCTACCCTCAACTCGCTCCCAAGCCATTTACAGGAATTCTTCTATTACCTAGAAGGTAACGGACACAGTCACTTGGGACATGTAACTACCAAACTTGTCCAGGAATATTATGGCCAGCTGTCGATGCGCGAAAACCAACGGTTGGGTGGCGGGTTATCCAAAGCCTATCTCAACAAACACCAACAGGCATTGAAGCTGTTCCTGAAATACCTGAAGGAACATAATGCGAATGTAAAATTCGGTATCCACCTAAAGGGGGAAAAGACCGATTATACCGAAAATAAACGCATACTTACCCAGTCAGAGATCAAAGAACTTTTCGAAGCCTGTGATTGGTCACACATGAGCGAGCATTTCAGGATGCGTGACCGTGCCATATTAGTTGTGCTTTATAGCTTGGGACTCAGGAGAAGTGAAGCCGTTGGCCTGAACTGCGATGATATCCTTTTTGAAAAAGGGCGTGTACATATACGGAAGGGAAAGAACTACAAAGAGCGTTTGGTTCCTATCAATTCACATAACCTTTCGATGTTGGAAGAATACCTATATGAAGGACGTTTGGAATTCATCAAGAACTACCAGACCGATGCACTGTTCTTAAGCCACTGGGGAAGGCGTATGGGGGAACTCACTTTTGCCAATCGTCTGAACGCAATCATCGATGCAACTGAAAACGAAACCATCATTGAAAAGGGGATCACGCTCCATACGCTAAGACACTCCATCGCTACCCATCTATTGGAAAACAATGTCCCCTTGAAATCCATCAGCCAGTTTCTCGGCCATTCATCTTTGGAATCAACCCAACTCTACACCCACCTCGCAGTGCGAGGGGACAAAAGCGAGAAGACTCATGGATACATTTAATGTCCGTGGCGACTCGCCACTGAAGAGCTACCAGACCTATCTAACGGAAAACGGCTACGCACCTACCACGATAGAATGTTATCTACGGTACCGTGATTATTTTGTTGGTTGGTGTGAATCCAAAGGATACGAATTGGGAGCCATAGATTATAAAGATTGTCTGTTGTACGCCAAGCATATCCAAACCCCGATCAAGGGGAAGATACGGAGCAGGAAAACGGCCAAACACCAGATCGGGGCATTGAAGGTGTTTTTCAATTACCTGATTGATGAAAACCACCGAGGAGACAACCCATTCAAGAACATGAACATCCGAGGGGTCAAACGTACGGTTAACCACAACCTTTTAGAATACGAAGAACTGGAAGATTTGTTTTATAGTCTGCCTACCCAAAATATCCAGCTTCCCAATTTACCTACGGTGGCAGTAAGGGATAAAGTGATTACGGGACTGATGGTATATCAGGGATTAAACGCTACCTCTTTAAAGGCATTGAAACTGGAACACATCAATCTGGAAAAGGGTAAAATCTACATCCCTTCTACCCGAAAGACCAATGCGCGGGAACTGGAGATCAAATCACAACAGATCCTTTCGTTATCGAAATTCATCGAGGAATCAAGACCAGCTTTACAAGATGAAATAAACTGTCACACTGATGCCTTTATCCCTGTGGGTGGGGAGCGGTTTCCACTTCTTTATGCCTTGTTCAAAAAACTACGTAGGATCAACCTCAATGTAAAGGATGCAAAACAGGTACGGGCATCGGTCATTATCCATTGGTTGAAACACCACAATATCCGTGAGGTTCAATATATGGCGGGGCATCGATATATTTCTTCTACTGAACGCTATCAACAGGATGATCTTGAAAACTTGCATGAGATGATTGAAAGTTTGCATCCTATTTCATGAATTTATTTATCTTTATTTTAATAAGATATATTACAACATTTAATGGGGAATAGATGTAAAACAAAGAATTGCACGGAACGCAAGTTTCCTGGCTTTGATTATTGTGAATTTCACCTAAAAGGTGTTACAAAAAATGTCGTTAAAGAGGCGTTTTTTGATTCTTTAAGGGAATTGGACTTTTCAGAGGTTATACTCTTCCCATCTGATATCAAAATCAAGGATTACGGTATAGATAGTATAGATATGGCAGAGGTGGTAATGTTGATCGAAGACAAATTAAATTGTGATATTCCTTATGAGTTAATCGATACATTTGACGAACATCATTCTTTGAATGAATGTCTAGATGGACTTTCCGATTACTTTATTCTATCAAAAAATTACATAGGGGAAAATGTATCCGCTAATTATCCTACGAATTTGTCCAATTATGGAAAGCTAGATTTTATATTAAGCGATAAAATATATGAAGAAGCGTTTACCGAATTGTCATTGAATAAAAATGAGATTGCGGATATTTTAAAAAAACTGCTTATAAAAAACAATATCCTTTATGTTACGGCAATTCCCAATGATAATGCCGACGGGAATTTAAAGTCTCTTGAGATGTTTATTCTAACTCAAGCAAATTTGTTTGTGTATTCATTCATGAATAGAAAAATTGACTTTAAAATAATAAACAGGTTAGACCTTAATTTGGATTATGAATTTTTATTTAGTGAAAATGGCGAGATAATTGAAATTTTATTGTTTTTTAAAACTAAAAGCTATCTTCCATACCAAGAGAAGACTTTTTCATTTAAGGGTGATTACAGTATAGATAAGACAATGATTTTCTTGTCGAAATTTTCAAAGGAATATTCGAATGAGCTCACTAAAAGAACTTAAGAAAGTAGCATCTACAGTAAGTGAATCTGAAAAGCACAAAAAAACCTGCTTTGTTGTTATGTCATTTAGTGGGAATCCCATAGTAGAATCTTATTATAATCTCGGAGTAAAACCTGTAATTGAAAAATATGATTATAAGTGCATAAGAATAGACAGGGTGCATTTTACCGATAAAATTACCGATAAGATATTTTATTATTTGGAAAACTCTGATTTAATAATTGTTGATTTAACTGAAGACAGGCCAAATTGTTATTTTGAATTAGGGTATGTTGTGGCAAAAAACAGACCTTTTATAATCCAAAGGTTAGATGCCCCTAATTATCAAGCTAAATTTGAATTTGATGTTAAGGACTATCCACATATTATCTATAAAACTATATCGGATTTAAAAGAAAAATTGGATTCAAAACTAAGTTCTTTCACATCCTAATAGTGTGAAAAAGTGCTATAAATGGACTTTCAAACTACTTCTCTAGATTCTATATCTATTTTCGATACTTCATAAACCTTTACACCAACACAATCCAATTTGGTATCATCAAAAAAGACAATGTTAATACCTCCCTCATGCAATGAGCTACCGTATTCAACACCACCATACCCGAGATGTTTTATGTATTCACATAGGTATTGCGTCGGCAAATAATCAAGTTCATTGTCTTGACGCCTTAAAGGTTTTGACAACTCATTTTCCAATAAATCTATAAACCCTTTGTTCTTCACATATTTTTCTATCGAAAACCCTTCAAGAAAGGGACTTACCTGAAATGAAGTGCGTAATGTTATGACCTTTGTGTTTTCTAAAAGCTTAAATTCCCCAATGGAAACATAGTCTAAAAATGTAGCTCGGGCTTCGAATAAAGTTGTGTCTACTGATTGTGCTACATATAAATAGGAGATCCCTTGGGGGTTGGCTCTGCCTGATTTAGAGAGCTTATGGGGCGGTTTTCCCATTTTTTCCGTTGGGTAACCATTTTCATCATTGGAAATCCGAGACCTATAGAATATTTTCCCTTTGGAGTATTCCCTAACAGGAAATGTTTCTTCGATGGATTCCAAGTCAGCAGGGTTTTTAATAAAGAACCTATTTTCTTTCTTTATTTCTTCTTTGAATGAATTCCAATTATCTATGAGATCAACCGTTTCAGAGGGAATGGAGATGCTGACATTTGAATTTAATATTTCAGTGTAATCCTCTTCTAATCCGGTAAAGATAGCAATCAATAATTCCTTGATTTTAGCATGGTCCTCAATCTTGAAAATATTCCAATCCTTTTGTAAGGCGGATACAATATCCGTACCTTCTTCGTCAATTGAGTAGATGTCCAGTAAAGGAACAAACTGATCCTGCAATTCTTGGGGGTTTATAGTTTCAGTGTTATCTTTTTCACAGAAATCACACGCCCCATTTGTATTGGAATTTGAATAAACAAATCCCTTTAATTCGTTATCCGAAAAGCAATCTGTACAGCAATTCATCATTTAGAAAAATAACTACTAACCAACTCAAGGTGATTTAATATAGATAACTTTTTTACTGTACCAAGTCCTGGATACTTTCCTTCATCATCTAGTTTCCGAAACTGGTCGCTCGCCAAGGTATTGAGGCCTATCCCATCTACAAATGGAATTAATTTATTTAATGCTTCTTCAAATTTACCTGCAACATCAGAAGTATCTTCATTAGAATCTGAAACAAAATGATGAATTCTGAAGACATCCTCATTTGTAAAATAAGTTAAGTGAATTGCTACTGCATATGGAGAATAGCCTTTATCTGTATATTCTTGGCCAATGGTCAAAAAGTCCGAGTAACCAATGAATCCTTCTTCAGAAAAGTATAAATGTTCTTCACTGAAGAACTCATCAGGTTCGGAGGCATAGTCCTTATTTCTTGAGAGTTTGTTATAGGGATCAGATAGAGAAACAAGGCTGTCATTTACCTTCCTTATCCTCCTAACAATCGTCCTCCTGTTTCTCACCTGTGAGCCGAGAAGGATATGTTTTACATTTGATTCATCCATAAAACCTAATAGTGAATCTAAATCTTCATCATAGATGGAAGCCAATATGATTGTTATTGGATGTTCTGAAAGTCCATTTTCATTTAATCTTTCCGATATGTGTTCAAGATTGGTTTTGTTGGTTACAATTATTCCAATTTGAAAATTGTCATAGGATGATTGCGGGAGTAGATTTGAACATATGTAGTCAATATTATCTTTAATATCTCCTACATATGGATTAATTATTATAGTGAAATTGATATTGTTTTTTTGGAGTAACTCAAGGGTTTTGGAGTAGGTAGTGGTTTTCTTTTTTACTGGTTCTATTATTGGATTGACATTGTTTTTTCCTGAGATTATTCCAGAAATTTCTCGTAAAGCAATTAATTCAAACTGCTTTCCCCTCAAAAAAGGAAAGTACATATTTATAGGTTTTTATTTAGAAACGAGTTTATTTTTTCTAAATCCTTCTTCTTGAAATTTAAGCATATGGATATATGCTTCAAAAAAGCAGGGATTTCATATGAAGATACTGCTTTTTTTTCATTTACTGTCCTCTTTTTCAAATAAGAAAACATTAGATTGTGAAAATCTTTTTTACCGATCTTTTGAGCTAATTTCAGGCATTCCCTAAAGAGTTTAGTATTGGGTACATCTGGGATATATCCAAAATATCTTTTGATTAAGTTAGTATACTCATCCTTTCTCAAACACTTGAACATATAGGTGATATCCAAAAAACTGGAGTCTTCGGTTGGCTTTATTTTTTCGGTAAGCGTATATCGGTTTGTGAGAACCAACATCCCAACATTTTTCAAATCATGCTCAATTAAAAACTTTTCATATTTGTCGGATACAGAATGATGGGTCACTATGATTACATTCAAAAAAGATTTTCTGTAATCGTTTATCTGGGACAATAACCTTTCAGGGGAGTCATACTCGGTTTTGATCTCATAAACAACCGACGTACCATTGAGCAATACCAGATCAGCAATGGATTTACCAATTCTAAACTCATTTAAAATAGTTGCTGTATTTAGGCTATACCTACCCAATAGTATTTTATTTACAATCTCATTCTTGTAGATAAACTCACTTCGGTAGTTTTTCAGCATCGAACGGTACAGGTGTTCGAAAAAATCATGGTAAGTGTTTAATTCAATCGAATCATTAAATGACAAGTATTTTGACGCTCTTTTTTTTATCACATCAATCTCTTCGTCATTAACAATTTTAGTGAACGTGGAGTTACTTAAAACAGGGGATATAGTTTTAAGAAATGACGAGTATGTAGGACTGGTGATTGTCATTGATTGGTATTAACTTGTCATTTACTGTTAGTACAAAATTACTATAAATAATTATTATTATAGTAACGATTCGAATCATTACAATCGTATTCTTGACTTTGTCTGAGCAATGGAGTTCTTAAAACATTAGGTTAAGCCATTGCAAAAAAGTAACTTCGACAAGGAGAAATGTTCATTGAAATAACCCCACCCTCTAAGTAAGGCTGAGGTACCGAAAAGAGGCAAAAGCCCTAAAAAATCTGGGGGAGTTGTTCTCCCTTCGGGCTGAAACAAAACGGTTATAATGACAACATATCTGCCAATGGGAATGCGCTGGCACAGAAATATAAGTACAATGGGAAGGAACTCAACGAGGAACTTGGACTTGAGTGGTATGACTTTGGAGCAAGGAATTATGATGCCAGTCTCGGAAGATGGATGAATATTGACCCACTGGCAGAAAAATATTATGAACATTCGCCCTATAACTATGCTCTAAATAATCCTATCTATTTCATTGATCCAGATGGGAGGGCTGTAATTGACCCGAAAGAAGCAATTAAAATAATAAACAATGCGGTTGAAAGTTTAGATAGCACTTTAAATAAGGCTTGGAAAGATAGTTTCAATTTGGATGGTTCAGTTAATGAACATGGTTTTGTAATAGCAGAAAAGGAGACAATAATAGAAAATAAAAAGTTTTCATATAGGAATACTGAAATTACAGCTGTTAATTACAAGAGAGGTAATTTTGCAGGTATCACCTTGGACTATACTGTGGGTAGCGATGAAACACATAAAGGTGACGCTCACTCACATCCATATTCTAAGGCAGAAGGAAGTCAGAAAGGAGTGTCTTTTTCCGCTGCTGACATTTCTACATTAGGTGAAAAATCAAATAAAGAAGGTAATTTTTCTATTGTTGAATCTGGAACAAAAAGATTTGCTTTGGTTGTTATGGATGAAGAAAAATCCAAAGAGTTCTTTAAAAATAACAATAGGAAAGATCTACAGGATAAATGGAATTCTAATTATAACAAAAATGTTGAAGCCGGACAAAGTTTTCAAGATGCTGTCACCAATGCCAATAAAACTATATTAGAGGGTTCTGGGATAGGATTTTTTCAAACAACGGACAAGGATAAATTAAAATTTGAAGAAGTTAAATAATAGTATTATGACAAAATTGTTTTTTATTTTAATGTTTTTTAATGCATGTAACAGTGGGCCAGTGGTTAATGATTATAAATATTATATACAGAAAGAAATTGGGCAAATGTTAAATGATTCTAAATATTCAAATTATATTGAATATCAATTTTTTGACTTAAAACCAAGAATTTTATCTGGTATAAGGCTGGTCTATAAAGATAAGATGATCGAACTATACATATCGGAATTTAGGCATATGGAAAGTTATAATCCCGA
>JANQKN010000013.1 GCA_028281065.1 Flavobacteriaceae bacterium
TGGCAAGCGTAGCCCCACAACTCATCTCAACATCATCGGGATGCGCGCCAATGGCTAATATATCTAGTTTCATAAAGTTGCTAGTTGTTGTTTGGCAACGGCTTCGAACGCCTGTTGCAAATCTGAAATCAAATCTTTTTTATCTTCAATCCCTACCGAAAAACGCAACAAGCCATCGGCAATTCCTTGACGCTTCCGTTCTTCAGGCGAAAGTAAAGCATGCGATGTTTTTATGGGAGAAAGGATGGTAGACTCCACCCCTGCCAAACTCATGGATTGTTTTATAAGTTGCAAGGATTCCATAAAAGCTTCGGGATCTACAGAATCGATCAATTCAAAAGAAAGCATCCCTGTGTATCCTTTCATTTGCCGTCGGGCAATTTCATGATCGGGATGGCTCTTTAACCCAGGATAATATACCTTATCCACTAAAGGGTGTTTGTTGAGCCATTTAGCCAACTTTTTGGCATTCCTGTTCTGAGCCTTTACACGAACCACCATGGTTTTTATACTTCGCTCCAAGAGCCATACCGTATAATCGCTCAAACTTCCGCCATAGTTTTTGGCAAGGTGCCATATCTTGTCGATGTGTTCTTCTGAGGCGGCAACCGCCCCTGCACAGATATCGCTATGCCCTCCCATATATTTGGTAGCGCTATGGATCATAACATCGATCCCAAAGTCTACTGGGTTTTGGTTTACAGGCGAAGCAAAGGTGTTATCTATAACACTAACCAGTCCCCGTTCCTTGGCAATGCGTGAAATCATGGAAAGATCGGTAATAAGCATCAAGGGATTGGAAGGTGTCTCTACATAAATCACCTTAGTGTTGGGTTTTATTTTTTCCAGAAAGTCTTCTTCAGAAAAACCATCGGTAAAATCGAACTCGATCCCCAGCTTCGGGAACTCTTCCACCATAAAGTTAAAAGCGCCTCCATAAATCGTTTTTTGGATCACAATATGGTCGCCGGTTTTCAAGAATGACAATAAAGTATGGCTTACCGCGGCCATTCCACTCCCAAAGATAAGACCCGCTTCACATTTTTCGAGCGCAGCGATCTTCTTTGCCAAAGCTTCTTGATTGGGGGTGTTGAAATAGCGTGGGTACCGCTTTATATCCACATTTTCATAGGCATACGAGCTAGAAGTATAGATGGGAGAAACAGCTCCTTGAAACTGTTCATCCTTCACACCGCCTACGTGCGTACAGATGGTATTCATCCCAAATTCGTTCGATTTCATAGTGTATAAATTTTGAAGCTCTAAGGTATTAATTCCTTTTCAGGTTTGCTATATTTAGCCAATGAAACTTTTGTTATCGAACATCAAGGAATTGCTCCAAATTAGGGAGGGGAATGTCCAAAAAATAAATGGTGCCGACATGAAGCACCTACCTACCCTAAAAAATGCTTGGCTCCTACTGGAAAGCGACACCATAATCGACTTTGGCCCTATGGATACCTGTCCAGAAACCGAAGGTACCACCGTGATCGATTGTTCTGGGAAAATGGTTTTGCCCACTTGGTGCGACAGTCATACCCATATTGTGTATGCAGGAAACCGGGAACAGGAATTCGTAGACCGAATCAATGGATTAGGTTATCAGGAAATTGCTGAAAAAGGTGGCGGTATCCTTAATAGTGCCAAAAAATTGCAGGAAACTTCAGAATCCGAACTATACCAGCAATCGGCTCAACGCCTAGAAGAAGTCATGGCTTTGGGGACAGGTGCCATTGAAATAAAAAGTGGTTATGGTCTTACTACCGAAGCCGAGATAAAGATGCTTCGGGTAGCCAAACAATTGGCAGAAAACTATCCCGTAACGGTTAAAACCACCTTTTTGGGTGCCCATGCGGTTCCTTCGGAATACAAAAACAACAAAGACGCATATCTGGATCTAGTTTGCGATGAAATGATCCCGAAAGTAGCCGAAGAAAACCTTGCCGACTATGTGGACATCTTCTGTGAAGACGGCTATTTTTCGGTAGCCGATACCGACCGTGTGCTTACCGCAGGGAAGAAATACGGGTTGATCCCCAAAATACACGTAAACCAATTCAAAGCCTTTGGCGGTGTTGCTGAAGGGGTAAAACACAATGCCTTGAGTGTGGATCATTTGGAAGTCATTACCCAAGAAGACATCGCTGCCCTACAGGGGAGCAACACCATGCCCGTGGCCCTTCCCTCCTGCTCCTATTTCCTGGGAATTCCATACACCCCTGGAAGGGAAATCCTCGAAGCTGGACTTCCTTTGGCTTTGGCCACCGATTACAATCCGGGTTCCACTCCCAGTGGGAACATGAACTTTGTGGTGGCAACCGCTTGTATTAAAATGAAGCTTACTCCTGAGGAAGCCATCAATGCAGCTACTTTAAATGGAGCGTATGCGATGGGGCTTAGTGATTCCCACGGAAGTATTACCCGTGGTAAAAACGCCAGTGTTATTATTACCAAAGAGGTTCCTTCATATGGTTATTTACCCTATGCTTTTGGAAGTAATATGATAGATACTGTCATCATTAATGGGCAGAAAATCTAGGCAGATTTTTACAAAAAAATAATTCGGTTCGGACACAAAACATTCCTACATTTTTTCTGTGAAGACTAAATTTTGTCGATATATATTATACAAAATTTAGTTTCACCTCAAGAACCACTTCGTTAGTTCATTTAATTTTTTCATATCAGTTTTTGTGAACTTCTGAATGAAAAAATTCATGTACTTTTGAAAGCCAAAAAAATCATACAATGCAACAGCAATTAATTGAATGTGTACCTAATATAAGCGAAGGAAGGGATGCCGCTAAAATAGAAGCTATTTCCCAAATTGTTGAAACCGTAGAAGGGGTAAAACTACTGGATGTAGACCCCGGAAAAGCAACCAACAGAACGGTAATTACCTTTGTAGGGGAGCCGGAACCTGTTATTGAAGCTGCTTTTCTGCTTATTAAAAAAGCGTCGGAGCTTATTGATATGAGCACGCATTCCGGGGCACACCCCCGTTTTGGTGCTACCGATGTTTGCCCATTGGTGCCCATAGCCAACATTAGCTTGGAAGAAACCGCTAAGTATGCCCACAAGTTGGGGGAACGCGTTGGAAAAGAATTGGGAATCCCCGGTTATTTCTATGAAAATGCCGCCAAGGAAGAAAAACGGAAAAACCTGGCGAATTGCCGACAAGGTGAGTACGAAGGCTTGGCCAAAAAATTGGTCGATCCCGAGTGGATACCTGACTTTGGTCCCGCTGAGTTCAATTCCGATGTAGCCAGAACAGGCGCGACGGCCATTTCTGCACGTGATTTCCTTATTGCATATAATGTAAACCTGAATACTACCTCAACGAGAAGAGCCAATGCCATTGCTTTCGACATTCGAGAAGCAGGACGTGTAAAACGCGAAGGGAATCCAATTACGGGGAAAAAAGTATTGGATGAAAATGGCGAGCCTGTTCGTATCCCTGGAAAGCTGAAAGCTGTAAAAGGAATTGGATGGTATATTGAGGAATACGGGATTGCACAAATCTCCTACAACCTTACCAATATTTCGATTACTTCCATGCACGAGGCTTTCGATGAAAGTTGCAAGGCTGCTACAGCCCGTGGATTGCGTGTAACCGGATCCGAATTGGTTGGACTGGTACCATTAAAAGCGATGCTGGATGCTGCCGATTATTACCTTGTGAAACAAAACCGCTCACTGGGGATATCGGAAAGTGAAAAAATTAAGATTGCCATTAAGTCCTTAGGGCTCGATGATCTAAAACCTTTTAACCCCGAAGAACGTATTATTGAATACCTCCTGAAGGACGACACGAAAAAGCTGATCGATTTTAAACTGGATGATTTCGCCGATGAAACCGCTGGAGAATCCATGGCGCCAGGAGGAGGATCGATCTCTGCCTATGTGGGTGCTCTAGGAGTGGCTTTGGGTACTATGGTCGCCAACCTATCTGCCCATAAAGCAGGATGGGACGATAAATGGGAATTCTACTCTCAATGGGCTGAAAAAGGTCAGGCATACAAGAACCGCTTACTATTCTTGGTAGATGAGGATACCAATGCTTT
>JANQKN010000182.1 GCA_028281065.1 Flavobacteriaceae bacterium
ATTGGGTGCATGGGTTTCGCTGGACTCTTCCTGTGACAGTATTTTGGATATAGGGGCTGGCACTGGTGTTATTGCTTTGCAACTGGCACAGCGTAGTTATGCAGATACCATCGATGCCATAGAAATTGATGACGATGCTTACGAACAGTGTTCCGAAAATTTCGAAAACTCCCCTTGGGGTGATCGGTTGTTCTGCTACCATGCTTCGGTACAGGAATTTGCCAGCGAAATGGACGAAAAGTACGATGTAATCGTTTCTAACCCTCCTTTCTACTCAGAAGACTATAAAACGGAAGATGATTCAAGAAATAGGGCCCGCTTTTCGGATGCTTTACCTTTTCAGCATCTTATTGTGTGTGCAGCTCATTTACTGGAGGAAGAGGGTCAATTTTCGGTTATAATTCCCAAAAAGGAAGAAGCAGCTTTTATTGAACTGGCCGAGCAGCACCATTTGTATCCAAATAGAATCTGCAGGGTAAAAGGAACTCCCGATTCTGAAGAAAAAAGAAGCCTCATCCAGTTTTCCTTTCAACAAAAAGAGGTTATCTATGAAAACCTCACTATTGAAGAAGACAGACACCAGTACACTCCCGAATACGTAAAATTGGTTAAAGAGTTCTATTTAAAAATGTAATTACACACCCCTAAGCATGGGTCGGGTTAGGCAGGTAGGACCACCGCCACCTTTTACGCTAATCTGCTCTCCTTTATACGTCCAAACTTCGCATCCCGCATCCATTAGAGCCTTTTGGGTTATGGGATTCCCCGCTACCATAATGCATTTTCTCGGGGCAATAGCCAATACATTACACCCCATGGATTCGAATTCGTCATCAGGCACTTCAACAATTTTAAACCCGCGATCTTTCAATTCGTTTCGGAATTTGATAGGCATAAGGGGCGAATAGACCACCGCAAGGTCTTTGTCGACTGGGCTTAAGATAGACATTAAATGAAATACATCCTCGGGGCCTTTGTAGTGCGGCAATTCAACCGTTATGATTGTAATCCCTTTGGGTTCGAGTAAATTCCTCAATTGAGAAATTCCTTCTTCGTTGGTCCTATAGGTATGACCTACAGCCAGTGTTTTTTCATCCAACCAAGCTACATCACCTCCTTCCAAAGTACCTGGAGCAATGATTTCTCCTAAAATGGGGATGTTTTTTTCGAGATAGGCCTGCTTTTGCGATTGGGGTTCTTTCATCCTTCCGGATTTGCCCATCCTACAGATAATCATCCCAAAATCTGTTGCAATAGCGGCATCCCTACAATAGATGGAATCGATGGTAAGCTGGTCGTCTTTTGGAAACTGTAGCACTTCGGCACCTGCTTTTTCGAATATTTTTTCAAAGGCAGCATATTCTTGTTTGGCCGCTTCAAAATCGGGTTGCGACAGATAGTTCAGTGGTTTCCATTGTACTTGCAATATTTCATCGGACACAAAAGCATTGACAGCTGGTTTTATAAAAACCGATTTCAATTTTAGGTATTCGGAATGATGGGTTTCTTTCATAGGTTATTCCTTTCGGTTCCATTTCATTAAAACATATAAGGGCACTCCAGCCAATAGCAGTATAAAACCATAAAACACCGTATCGCTTCCCGAACCATAAATGGCCCACATGGAATAGGCAAAGGCCAAGGCAGATAATACAATGGTGTGCAGTTTTCCTTTGGTATTAAGTTGTCTGTCTATTTTTACCAAGGCATAAGAGGCTGCTGTAAAGACATAGGGAATTAAACAGCAAAGTGTGGTTAGCAATACCATAAACTCGAACTGCTTTACCAACCCTTCGGTATAATTCATAAGCATAACCAAAGAAGACAAAACACTCCCTATAATCAATCCCACAATGGGGGTTCCTTTTTTGTTTTCTTTTTTGAAGATTTTGGGAAAGAGTTGATCTTTCGCCGAAGCCATGGGTATTTGCCCCATGACCAATATCCATCCGTTCAAAGCCCCTATGGCAGCAATGGCAGCTCCTGCTGCTACAAAATACCCTGCAAAATCACCTCCAATCAACTTAGCAGCTTCTGCAAAGGGTGCAGGGGATTTTATCAATACGTCCCAAGGGAGTACCCCAAACAAAACAATGGTGCCCAAAATATACACAAAGGTGGTAATCAAGGTTCCCAACATCGTAGCCTTAGGAATGGTTTTTTCAGGATTATTCACATTGGTGGCTGGAATCGTAGCACTTTCAAGCCCTAAAAAAGCAAAAAGGGTAAGGGTTGCTACCGCCGAAAGACTTGTAAAAAAATTGTCATCTGTCTCGTTAAACGAAGGGAAATTGGCTGTGTCGAAAAAGAAGATCCCAACCACAATCACAAAAAAGAGGGGCAGCAACTTAAGGACTGTAGTAAGCACCTGAATTTTCCCAGATTCTTTTATCCCTAAGGAATTGATCCAGGTAAAGAACCATATAAACGCCAATCCTAAACTTATGGAATAGACGGGTGTGGTCTCAAGGGCTGGGAAAAAGAAACTAAGGGCACTTACAATAGCTATGGCAATGGCTCCATTGGTTACCCATACCGAAATCCAATACCCCCAAGCCACCAAAAAGCCAATAAAATCGCCAAAGCCAGCCCTTGCATAGGCATAAGGACCGCCACTTTTATCGGTAATGATTTTACTGAAGTTGCTAAACAGCTTAGCCAATACCAAAGCACCTGCAGCGGTAAAAAACCATCCCAATAAACTAATCCCACCATAAGGGGCCAATGCAGCAGGGAGTACAAAAATGCCAGAACCGATCATATTTCCAACCACCAAGGAAGTGGTAATGATGAGTCCTATTTTTTGCGGTTCTTTACCCATATTGCATGATCCTCTTAAGATCTCTATTTTAAATTACTTACATTTAGGGAACGCTAAATATACATTTATTAGCTGTATGAAAGGTAAATTCCACATCCATCCAGACATTGCCAAAGCAGAAACCCTTCCTGCTTCTTTTTATAGGGATCAAGGCGTTTTCGATGCCATTAAAGAAAAAATTTTCCTAAAATCATGGCAATGGATCGGCGATGAGAACTTGGTACGGTTACCACAATCGGTGCATCCCTTTGTTTTGTTGGAAAACTACTTAACGGAACCGCTTCTGCTCACCCGAAATGAAGAAGATACCATAAGTTGTCTGACCAATGTTTGTACACACAGGGGGAACTTGGTGGCTTTGAATCCCGGGAAAGCAAAACGGCTCATTTGTATGTACCATGGAAGACGCTTTAATCTTAATGGGGAGTTTGAAAGCATGCCCGAGTTTGAAGATGCCGAAGATTTCCCAAGACCCTGTGACAACCTTCACCAGTTTCCATTATTGCAATGGGGACCACTCCTTTTTGTTGGTTTGGACACCCAAATCGATTTTGCTTCTGTGATCGATAAGATGAAAGAACGTGTTGGTTTTTTGCCTTTACATGAATTCGCCTATAACGAAAGCCTGTCCAAGGATTTTTTGGTACATGCCCATTGGGCCTTATATTGCGACAACTATCTAGAAGGGTTCCACATCCCTTTTGTTCATGAAGATCTAAGTAAGGCATTGGATTACGGAAGTTACACCACCGAAGTGTATGACTACTGTAACGTACAGATTGGGTATACCGATGATGCTACGGAAGTTTTCGATCTACCCGAAGGCCATATAGACTATGGAAAGAACGTGGCTGCCTATTACTATTGGGTTTTTCCAAATATGATGTTCAATTTTTACCCGTGGGGACTGTCCATTAATGTGGTAAAGCCTATTGATATTAACCGAACCAAGGTTTCCTTCCTATCCTATGTGTACGACCCTTCAAAACTGGATAAAGGAGCTGGGAGTGCCTTGGAAAAAGTGGAACGGGAAGATGAGTTTGTGGTCGAAAATGTACAAAAAGGGGTGAATTCCACTTTTTACAAAGCGGGGCGTTTTTCCCCAAAACGCGAAAAGGGGGTACATCATTTCCATCGCCTACTGGCAAAATTCCTGAACGATTAATTTATAATTTCTTCAAATATTTCGCTTTAAATAAACGGGTTATTCGTCTGCAATAACTAAATTTGACGACCAAAATTTAATTGAAATGAAGCCCGATTTATTTGAAGCTCCAGATTACTACTTACTGGACGATCTTTTAACCGAAGAACACAAGCTTATTAGAGATGCTGCCCGTGCTTGGGTAAAGCGTGATGTATCCCCAATTATTGAAGATGCTGCCCAAAAGGCAGAATTTCCAAAATCCATTATTCCAGGATTGGCAGAGATTGGTGCTTTTGGACCTTACATCCCTGTGGAATATGGAGGTGCTGGTTTGGACCAGATCTCTTACGGATTGATTATGCAAGAGATTGAGAGAGGTGATAGCGGAGTTCGCTCTACGGCTTCTGTACAATCTTCTTTGGTAATGTATCCTATCTGGAAATACGGAACCGAAGAACAACGCAACAAATACCTCCCTAAATTGGCTACCGGCGAGTGGATGGGGTCTTTTGGATTAACCGAGCCTGATTTTGGAAGTAACCCTGCTGGAATGGTTACAAATTATAAGGATATGGGAGACCATTACCTGCTTAATGGAGCCAAACTTTGGATCTCCAACTCCCCATTCTGTGATGTTGCCGTAGTATGGGCCAAGAATGAAGAAGGGCGTATTCATGGATTGATCGTGGAGCGTGGCATGGAAGGTTTCAGCACTCCAGAAACCCATAACAAATGGTCACTTCGTGCGAGTGCTACTGGAGAATTGATTTTCCAAGATGTAAAAGTTCCTAAAGAGAACCTACTACCCAACAAATCGGGATTGGGAGCGCCATTGGGTTGTTTGGATTCTGCCCGTTTCGGAATTGCTTGGGGAGCCATTGGAGCTGCCATGGACTGTTACGATACAGCCTTGCGTTATGCCAAAGAGCGTATCCAGTTTGGGAAGCCCATTGCTGCTTTTCAGTTACAGCAAAAGAAGTTGGCCGAAATGATTACGGAAATTACCAAAGCACAATTATTGGCTTTCCGCTTGGGACAATTAAAGAACGAAAACCGTGCAACCTCTGCACAGATTTCCATGGCTAAGCGTAACAATGTAGACATGGCCATTAAGATTGCCCGTGAAGCAAGGCAAATGTTAGGTGGAATGGGAATCACTGGTGAATATAGCATCATGCGACACATGATGAATTTGGAAAGTGTAATTACCTACGAAGGTACCCACGACATCCACTTGTTGATCACCGGATTGGACATTACTGGGCACAACGCTTTTAAATAACAGATAACATATAGATTGATTAAAAACTCTCCGTAAAAGGAGAGTTTTTTTGTTACTCATTGTTCGATTCCCAGCTTATTGTATCTTTAAAAAAAGAAAACACTCCATGTCTTCAAGAAAGAGGATTTCCAAAGCTTACCATACCGCCCCTAGGATTTCTTTTAATGACAATTCCAAGTTTATTGTATTTAGTGATTGCCATAGAGGGGACAACAGTTTTGCGGACGATTTTGCCAACAACCGTAATATTTATTTTCACGCCTTACAGCATTATTACAATGAAGGATATACCTATTGCGAATTGGGCGATGGGGATGAATTGTGGGAAAACACAGATTTTAAGTCCATCTTGGAAGCCCACAAAAATGTTTTCGAACTCATGCAGAAATTCTTCAATGAAAAGAAGCTCTATCGCTTGCTGGGCAACCATGACATGGTATACAAAAACGAAAACTATGTAAAGAAACATCTACATAGTTACTTCAACAAAGTTACAAGCAAAGAAGATCCTTTATTTCCTGGAATAACTTTTACAGAAGGATTGGTATTGGAGCATGAAGAAACAGGGCAGGAAATTTTCATGCTGCATGGACACCAAGCGGATTGGATGAACTACCACGGATGGAAATTCAACAGGTTTATGGTGCGTGCGCTATGGCGGCAACTTCAAATCTTTGGTATTGGGGATCCCACGAGTCCAGCAAAGAATTTCCGTGAACTCATTAAAGTAGAGAAGCGACTGAAGCGGTGGATTATAGAAAACAACAACCTACTCACCATTACAGGACATACCCACAGGCCCCGCTTTCCCGAACCACATGAAATACCGCTATTTAACGATGGCAGTTGTGTACATCCCAGAAGTATTACAGGTATTGAAATAGAAAACGGTACCATTTCCCTTATTAAATGGCAGATAGCCACCACTCATGACGGTACTCTTAAAGTGATACGGAAATTACTGGAAGGGCCAGAAAAACTATCGGATTATAAAACAACTTAGGGCTTAGGAATCGTCCTCTTCTTCATCTTGGGACAGGGTCACTTCGAACGAAGTAACATCCGGGTTTTCACGTTTCCATTCACGTCTTTTAAGCTCTTCTTCCACGACACGCTTTTGAACGTTATGGATCTCCTTGGTCATCTTCGCAATCTTACGCTGTCGGAACACCAATATAACCAGCATGAGCACACCAAAGCAAGCCAGGATATAGATAATATTCTGGTATTTTGTTTTCTGAATGATCAGATTCAGTTGTTCTTTGTTTTCCTGCAATTCGAAATTGAGTTTCAGCTTCTCTATTTCGTTCAGCTCCCTTGCGGTATTGATACTATCGTTAAAAACACGATATTGTTTTCCATGGTTATAGGCAGATTTGTAGTCTTCCATGGCTGCATAGATCTTCGATAACAATTCATGCGATCCAGATATATTCGCAATATCCTTTTCCGCCAATGCCCGCTCCAATGCTTTTTCCCCTTCTTCTCTAGCCAACGCAGTATCCTGAAGGGCAAACATAGTCCTACCGTAATACAAGTGAATTGAGGAAGGATCAAAATCAACACCCTCAATGATCTCCTTCGCCTTTTCCAAGTTCTCCTTCGATGCTTGCAAATCCCCTTTTTTATACAAGGCTTCGCCTATATTCATATAATCAACCCCTTCACTTTGAAGGTCTCCCATTTCTTTCGCTATCAGTAAGGCTTCCTTGTAATAATCAATAGCCCTATCGTATTCCCCCAATTCAAAATAGCATCCCCCAATATTATTAAGGACACTGTTTAAAGGCCCCTGTAAATTGAGCTCCTCGATTACCTTCTTAGCCTGTTGGTAATAATCTATGGAAGTGTGGAAGTCATTGATGGAACTGTAGATGTAGCCCATATTAAACAGGGTGCGTGCCTGCATCTCCATCATATCGAATTCCTTGGCCAAGAGATAGGCCTTTTCCGTGTAGTAAAAAGCACTATCGAAATAGACCTGCCTATTATGATATGACATTCCAATCCTGGAAAGGATTTTCACTTTTTCTTCATCGGACGCCTCGGTTT
Source organism: Flavobacteriaceae bacterium (assembly GCA_028281065.1). GTDB lineage: Bacteria > Bacteroidota > Bacteroidia > Flavobacteriales > Flavobacteriaceae > Aureisphaera. The sequence continues at coordinate 7,303 of JANQKN010000182.1, forward strand.
CCAATTGTTTTTGAAGACTATCTATACGGGAATCTTGACCCCATAAAGGAGCAACCGTGCTTACAAAAAGAAGCATTAAAAAAATACGGGAGCCCATGACAACTGTAGTTAGCTAGTTGCCAAATATATAAATTTTAACTTTGTAAGAAAAATACTACTCTTCTGGAGCTAACTGAACTTTAAGACCGTCCAGTTCTGGGTGAATATGGATTTGACATCCTAGCCTACTGTTATCCTCCACATAAAAAGCTTCGGCCAGCATGGCTTCTTCGTCATCGCTTTTTTCGGGTAAATCATGCTCACTTTCCACATAGCATTGACACGAAGCACACATAGCCATTCCACCACAAATTCCTATGGTTCCTTCTGGAGCCAATTCGTAAGACCGAACGACTTCCATTAGGTTCATGTTCATATCGGTGGGTGCCAACACCTCATGGGCAACTCCTTCCCTATCCGTAATATGTATGGTAATGTCCTTCACAGTTTACTTACTCTATGGCTTTTACAACTGCTTTAGGAGCTTCTTTTTTGGTTCCATCGAACCCTTCTACCCCTCCAACGGTTGTGTATTTCATAACGTAGCGCTTGTCGGGGTGAATTCTTTGGTAAGCACTTTGACACATTAGGGTAGCTTCGTGGAACCCGCAAAGGATTAGTTTGAGCTTTCCAGGATAGGTATTTACATCGCCTATGGCGTAAATGCCCGGGATATTTGTTTGGTAATCCAATGTATTATCCACCTTTATGGCATTTTTTTCTATTTCGAGTCCCCAATTGGCAATGGGTCCCAGTTTAGGGGCCAATCCAAACAGGGGAACAAAATGGTCGCATGCTAATGTAAATGCTTCTTCTCCTTGTTTAACCAAAATACCCTCAACATGGGTTTCTCCATGAATGTCTTTTACCTCAGCAGGGGTTATTAACTTAATTTTCCCTTGGTTTTTCAGCTCTTGTACTTTCTCCACCGAATCCAGGGCACCCCTAAATTCATTTCTTCTATGAATAAGGGTTACTTCTGAAGCAACATCGGTTAGGAAAATACTCCAGTCCAAAGCAGAATCGCCTCCTCCTGCAATGATTACTTTTTTATTGCGATAGATTTCCGGATCCCTAATGATGTATTCCACGCCTTTGTCCTCGAATTGGGAAATGGTTGGGATAGGGGGTTTTCGTGGTTCAAAACTTCCCAATCCCCCTGCTATGGCTACAACGGGGGCATGGTGTTGTGTTCCTTTGTTTGTGGTAACAATAAAGCTATCGTCTTCCTGTTTTTCTATGGTTTCGGCACGTTCTCCTAAAGTAAACCCTGGTTGAAAGGGCTCAATCTGCTTCATAAGGTTATCCACCAAATCGCCAGCTAATATCTCAGGAAATGCAGGAATATCGTATATGGGTTTTTTCGGGTAGATTTCGGCGCATTGCCCCCCTGGTTGCGGTAAGGCATCTATGAGGTGGCATTTTAGTTTCAATAAGCCAGCTTCAAAAACAGTGAACAATCCGGTGGGGCCTGCCCCTATAATAAGAATATCGGTTTTTATCATACCAATGGCAGTATCATATTAAAAGCGAAAATACATGAAACGATCTGTACAAAACATGACTTTTATCAGGCTTCTACATTGATCACTTCTTCTACTTGTGGGGCATGTTTTTTAATGGTCATCTCCACCCCGCTTTTAAGTGTCATTTGGTTTACACTGCAACCGACACAGGCTCCGAGTAATTGTACTTTCACAATTTTTCCGTCTTCTATGGACAGCAATGAAATATCGCCTCCATCGCTTTGAAGGAAAGGCCGGATCTCATCCAATGCAGTTTCTACTTTTTTTGTTAACTCGTCTTGACTCATAGTTTTATTTTACGGCACTACAGCCAGCCATGGTTGTTATTTTTATCGCTTCGGTAGGAGGAAGGTCTTTATTTCTTCGTACGGTTTCCTCTACCACTCTTCTAGTTACAGCTTCGAAAGCTTGTTCTGTGGGGGTTGCAGTTTGTAATGCTGCAGGGTGCCCAACATCCCCTGCTTCACGAATACCCTGTACCAATGGGATTTCCCCTAAGAAAGGGATTTCAAGATCTTCGGCAAGATTCTGTGCTCCTTCTTTCCCAAAAATATAATACTTATTGTCGGGAAGTTCTGCAGGTGTAAAGTAGGACATATTTTCTATAACCCCCAATACAGGTACTTGTATGTTTTCTTGACGGAACATAGCCACTCCTTTTCGAGCATCTGCCAACGCTACTGTTTGTGGGGTACTAACAATTACAGATCCCGTAATGGGGAGCGATTGCATAATACTTAAGTGGATATCCCCTGTTCCTGGCGGTAAATCCAACAGCATGAAATCCAATTCGCCCCATGCAGCATCGAATATTAATTGATTGAGCGCCTTGGCTGCCATAGGGCCCCTCCAGATTACGGCTTGGTTAGGTTTGGTAAAGAATCCTATGGATAGGATTTTAACCCCATAATTTTCGATGGGCTTCATTTTACTTTTTCCATCCACTGTTACCGACAAAGGGCGTTCGTTGAAAACATCGAACATCAAGGGCATACTGGGACCATAAATATCGGCATCCAACACCCCTACTTTAAAGCCCATCTTGGATAATGTTACGGCTAAATTGGCTGTAACCGTAGATTTCCCAACACCTCCTTTTCCGGAAGCAACGGCAATGATGTTTTTTATGCCGGGCATGGGTTTCCCTTTAATCAAATTAGGGTTGGCAGGTTTTTCAGGAGCTTCCACCCTAATATTCACCTTTACATCGGCATCTTGGGATATATGTTCTTTTATGGCATTAACGATGTCCATCTCGGCACGCTTTTTAATATGCATTGCCGGAGTAGTCATTTTTAAGTCTACAATTACTTCATTGGCAAAGGTGATCACGTTCTGTACTGCGCCACTTTCTACCATGTTCTTACCTTCACCAGCCAGTGTAATGGTCTCTAATGCCTTTAGTATTTCTTTTTTTTCGAATTTCATCTAGTTCAAAAACAATTATTTCAAAAAAGCCTTTAATTAGACTTAGTCTAAATGCAAAGATACGGCGCAGATTTGGTAATTTAAAAGGTATCTATTGAAATGATTTATAGTCCTATAAATAGAAAAGGGCGTCCATAAAGGCGCCCTTTTCTATTTATTTATGGAAGATATGTTTTAATTCATGTCCAATGCGTCTATCTTGGATTCCATCTTTTTAAGTCTTTCCGATAGGTTTTGCAACGATTTTAACTGGGTTTCCATCTCTTGAATGCGTGATTCTTGGTTTTCCATAATACGCACCCACTCATGACTTTTAAGCCCTACGGAAACGTTGATAAGATTTATGCCATCATTCTGTGAAGAAGACCAAGCTTTTCCTATCACCCGCTTTAAATGTTCCAATCCTATATTTTCTGGTGCAATAGCAACGGCATAGCCATCGTTTTGTCCCGAAGCAATGATATAGTCCCCTTCGTTCACTTTTCCTTTCACCAAAGCGGGAACTTGCCCCATAAATCCAACTTTTTCAAAATCTTTTTTTCGCAGCTCATCGGGCATATTCCCCAATACAATGGGAGCCATCGAAATAGTAAGTACATGATCTGCTCCTTCGGTAACATAGGATATTTTTCCTGCCTTTACACCCACCACTTCACCTACTTTGTAGGTTTCATTGGGGTTTTCTTTCTCCAACCATTCTGCATAATCTGCTCCGGTAGATCCGTACACGACACCGCCTTGTGCAACACCAGGTGCATTATAGCTCTCTATTTTCCCAGCTACATGATCGCCCTGGCCATAAAACGTAACAAACCGATTGTCCGAATTTAACTGAGGGGTATCGATCTGTATAGCAATACCATCGGCGCCACCCGATGCGGAATTTTGGAATAAGGCAATATGATTTCCTGAACTTCCACTCACTGTAAGTCCATCAAGGGAAAGGTTATTGTTTACAGTTAGGGATCCATCGATAATAACATCGTCTGCAAAGAAAGCATCTTTATTAACATCCAATGTTCCGCTTAAGGTGGTGGGTGCAGAGTTGGTTACATTGAAAACATTATCAAAATCCACTCTTCCTTCCACCAAAAGAGAACCGCTTAAAAACACTGGGCTTGCGTTGTTTACCTTTACGGTACTTTCTAAAGAAGTAGCACCATTAACGGTAAATGACTGGGAGATGGTTGCTTTTCCAAAGACATCCAGGTTCCCATCGAAGGTCCCTCCACTATTAACCGTTAAAAAATCATCGATAAGGACATCTCCGGTAATTTCTACATCATCGTTTATTCTGGTAAGCCCTTCAACATTTAAAGTTCCTAATAGATTGGCTTCTTGGGCTACAGTAATTCTTGTATTAAAAATTCCTTCGCCAGTAACATTCAATGTACTTCCTACTTCTAAAGCACCATCTACAAACGAATTTCCTTCTACCCTATTGGTACCTTCCACGGTTTGATCTCCTTTAACTGTTTGATCTGTATCTATAATTTGACTTCCTTCTATCCTTGAGTCACCTGCTAAGAACTGGTCTCCTCCCACACTTAGGGTGCCTCCCACACCATGATTCCCTATAACACTGGATCTACCCTCGACGGTTTGGTCGCCACCAACACGCATATTGTCATTAACATCTAGCCCGCCACCAATAACAGCTGAATTGGCGACAGAAATCCTATCTTCTATAATTGCGCTTTTTCCTACCCTTAAACCTCCACTTAAAATCGTAGAGCTTTCTTCATTCACAAAGAGATTTCCATTAAGATCAGTTCGTCCATTTACGGTTAAATCGTCTTGTACAACAATGTCTTCCCCTACATTTAAGTCCTCTGCTACATCCAAATCCTCGCCCACATTTAAATCGCCTGCTACATCCAGTCCACTATTGATGATGGTTTGTCCTTCGATAACAAAATCACTGTTAAAAGTAGCGGTTCCCTGTACGGTTAAATCTCCATCGGCAATGATATTCCTATGATAGGCTTGGGGAATAAAAGAAAGACTCTCCAAACTCAAGAACATGAATCCTCTTCCTGTTAACAAATCGAGCTCTACAGATAGATTACGAGGGGTGCCATCCCAGTTAATTTCATTAAAATTACTTACAGGTGACGCGGTTCCAGAGCCTATAAAGACATTCACCATCCCGTACTGATCCGTGGTGGTTTCCACGACCTCCTGGTATATTACCGAACCATCTTCATTTAGTACGGTAAATCGTAGGGCAATATCGGTTTCTATAAGCACATTACCTGCGTTGTCTGGTCCCGGGATGGGTTGGGCATCAGGGTTTATGATAACGGCTTGATAATTAATTCCATCGGTTTGGGCTTGCAGTGCAGCAGAAAAAACAAACGCTATTATAACTACTAATTTCTTCATCTTCATTACTTATTATCTTGGGAGTCATCCTCATTGGATGCCTCTTTCTTTAAACTAAAAATGAGGCCTAAGCCAAAGTCTTGGGAAAAGTAAGTAAGTTCACCTCCTGTATCGCTTTTCTCCAATTGGGTTCCTTGTCCGTATCTATACTGCAAAAAAGCAGCTATAGACGGAGTTATTTTATATTCAAACGAAGCAGCACCCCTTAAAAAAATAATGGGGGTGTCGAAATCCTCTCTTCCTTTAATATCCAACACTTCATTGTTAAGAATCCTAGTTCCCTGCACCATAATCTCTGGTGCTACGGTTGCCCTAACATGAAAGGAGAAACTCTTGGCCTCTATTACTTTTATATCGATCCCACCATGTAGACTTGCATAAGTGGTTTCCCACTCAAAATACGTGTTCTGGGAATTATCACTCCCAATAGAACCATAGGTGTGCAACCCCAATCCACCAATAAACTGAACCTGATCGCCAAACAGCTTGCCTCTATATCCTAGATCGATATAGTTGTGATTGGTTGTGCGTAGATTGTCCAACTCATTAGAAAGTACATCCTGAAAGGAAAAGGAAGTGATGGATTTTCCTCCTTCAATAAACAATTCCTGTGCATGTAATGTGCTCATGGAAATAATTAAGAAGGTGATGGTAGCGTAGAAATATTTCATTTAGGATATTAATTTTTTATGAGGCGGGAAGTAAATTGCTTCTTTTCGGTTCCAACAACCAAAATGTACGTGCCTGTAGGCAATTGAGATAAATCAACAGATAGTGTCTGTATAGGGTCGTACTGTTTGTAAAAAACCTCTTTTCCCGTTACATCGAACAGTTTCCCTTCTATGGGCCCTTTAATAGATTCATTGAATTTTATTGTGACCGATGTAGTCACAGGATTGGGGTATACTACGGCATTTAATGGGTTATCCCCTTGTGGGGCGCTAACTACCAAAACAGGAGGTTGTTGAAATCCTTGGCGAACTCCATATTCACTTCCTTGAAAACTACCTATAACCCCTTGTTGCCCGATGCTGTGGGAAACATAGATAGTGCTATCCCCATCTTCTACTGTACGAGAACCGCCACTCATTCCGAGGCTTGTTCTTTGTGCATATTGGCCCCATGCGGTAGCTACAAGCATAAAACCAAGAAAGCTAAATATATACTTCATCGCAGTAAGTTGCAGATTGGGTTTGCAATATAAAACCTATCAGGCAATAAAAAAACAAACTTGAGATTTATAAGAGATTAAAATCCTAGTTCTTTACTAGGGTCCCAAAATATAGTGTCGAAATTCTGGATGGCATTTTCCTTTACTTCTATGCCTTCGCTCTCCAACAATTGTTGCATGAGATTGGTCCCATCGAAGTGATGCTTCCCTGTTAGCAAACCTTTTCGGTTTACAACCCTATGGGCAGGAACATCGGGATGCTTCCCTGCACCGTTCATGGCCCAGCCTACCATTCTTGCACTTCCTGCAGCACCCAGATAACGGGCAATGGCTCCATAACTTGTTACCCTACCGTAAGGGATTAAGCGGGCAACATCGTACACTCTTTCAAAAAAATTCTGTTCTTCTGCCATTAGATTGTATTCACGATTTTGATCAAAGTTATCACCGAAATGATGGCTGTAAGGATCCCTATGATATAATTCATGTTAAAATTGAATACAGGGGTTTCTGCTTTTCTTCTAAAAAACTGAGCATAAATAGCTAACATTACAAAAGTACCCATCCCCGAAGCGATGACAGCTGCCCAAAGCTCCAATTGCCCAAAAGAAAACCAGCCAAAAGCACCAAATGTAACACTAACGTATACCCAATAAGGCAAGGGCAATAAGTTGAGTGCTGCCAACAGCATTCCATAAAAAAACCGATTGGTTTTCGATTTTTTTACACTCTTGGGAACCTCGCGCCTTGTGTCTTTTGCAATAAAGAAGAAGTAAATGGTTATGCATATAAATATCCCCAGGGCTACTTTTTGAAGAATATCCACCACTTCGGGGTGCATATCTAAGTAGCGGGCAAAAAGCAATGCCACAAAGGTTTGGATACATACAGTAATACAAACCCCCACCGAAAACAACAAGGCTACTTTTCGGCCTTGTTTCATGCTAATCTTTGCGGCCGACATGTTTAACAACCCAGGAGGAATCACCCCTACCAATGCAGCTAGAAAACCGATAAGGAAATTAGAAAGGATCGCCATTAATTTGGGTTGGTTTGTAGGGTGAAGATACAGATTTATTTGGAACGCAATCGAAATCTTACATAGGTAATTTTCTTCCCCTCTTCCAAATATTGGGATTCGTAGAACGTTTGTATGGAAGTAACTTCGGGAGGGGAGCCTTCACTCCCATACACATCGTGGTGGGCATACAGAATTTCTTCTCCCAAACCGTG
>JANQKN010000041.1 GCA_028281065.1 Flavobacteriaceae bacterium
TGTCGCTATAGATCACCTTCATACCCACACCCAAAGCAATTTTGGCTACTTCCTGTCCAATACGTCCAAAACCGACAATACCCATAGTTTTTCCGCGTAGTTCGACCCCTTTGGCATAGTTTTTCTTTAGGTCTTTGAACTTGGTGTCCCCTTCCAAAGGCATGTTGCGGTTGGCGTCATATAAAAACCGAACACCACCATATAAGTGGGCAAACACCAATTCGGCTACGGAAGCGGAAGAAGCTGCTGGAGTATTGATTACATGCAGTCCTTTTTCACGGGCATAAGCCACGTCTATGTTGTCCATACCTACACCGCCACGGCCAATGAGTTTAAGGCCTGGGCAGGCATCGATAATATCTTTTCGAACCTTGGTAGCACTACGCACCAAAATACCATCGATTTGTTGCTCGTTGATATAGTTGATTAATTGTTCCTGAGCCACTTTGGTGGTGATCACTTCGAAACCACCTTGGGCTAAAGCATCGATTCCACTTTGTGAGATTCCGTCGTTTGCTAGTATTTTCATTATAGTTTTAAATTGTAAATGCTAAGTGTTAAATAGTTTGTTGACTGGTTTTAACAATCTTAGTCAAAATTTTAATTATCTCTTCAATTTCATTTAAGTAGGTGGAAAAATCACCATCTAATATCTTCCCTTTTTCAATCAATCGTAACCAATATCTGGTTTCCCTAGCTTCTTTGGATGCGATTGCCATTTTAGCAATAAAATCCTTTTTTGATTGACCTGCGCCAGCTTCAGCAACATTGGCTCCTATGCTGGTTGCAGACCTTAAAAGTTGATCTGCAAATACATATTCCTTCTTTTCCCTTAGTTTTTTTACCAGTTTTATGATGTCAAGCGAAAATTGAAAACTTCGTTCTTCTATCATATCAATTCCTTATCACTTAACACTCAACACTTAGAACTTGATATTAAGATATCTTTTCAAATTCTTTCATTACATCCACCAACACCTGAACACTTTCCAAAGGCAGGGCATTGTACATGGAAGCTCGGTAACCACCTACACTTCGGTGACCGTTCAAGCCATTGATTCCTGCTTCTTTCCAAAGTGAATCGAACAATTCGACATTGGCTCCTTCGGTTAAATTAAAGGTAGCATTCATTCTGGATCGGTCTTCTTTGGTAGCAAAACCAACAAACAAAGGGTTTCTGTCGATCTCGTCATACAGAAGGGCAGCTTTGCTGTTGTTTATCTTTTCAATAGCAGCAACACCTCCAAGATCCTTCAACCATTGGAGGGTAAGCATGGAAACATAGACAGCAAATACCGATGGGGTATTGAACATACTGTCTTTGCCAATATGCACTTTGTAATCCAACATGGAAGGAATGGTACGATCTACTTTCCCCAAAACATCTTCTTTAATGACAACAAGCGTCGTTCCTGCAGGTCCCATGTTCTTTTGAGCTCCTGCATAGATGATATCGAATTTGGAGAAGTCCAATTGGCGCGAAAAGATATCGCTACTCATATCACAGACCAAGGGAACATTTACCTCTGGAAACTCCATCATTTGGGTTCCGAAAATAGTATTGTTACTGGTGCAGTGGAAATAATCTACATCGTTAGGTACTTCGTAGCCTTTTGGGATGTAATTGAAATTAGCATCCTTGGAAGAAGCAACTTCGACCAACTCCCCAAACAATTTGGCTTCTTTTATCGCTTTGGAGGACCAAGTTCCTGTGTTGAGGTAGGCTGCTTTGCTTTGCAACAAATTGTACGCTACCATAAGGAATTCCATACTCGCACCTCCTTGAAGGAACAAAGCCTTGTATCCTTTGTCCTGAAGCCCTAAGTGCTCCAAAGCCAATTCCTGTGCGGTTTCCATGATCGATACAAACTCCTTGCTTCGGTGGGAAATTTCGATAAGGGAAAGACCGATATTGTCTAAATCGACAACAGATTCGGAAGCTTTTTTCATGACTTCCTGTGGCAAAATACATGGACCGGCACTAAAATTATGTTTTTTCACGATTAGCTAATTTATTAGGGTTGTTTCGTTTAAAATTTTGCAGGTACAAAGATGGGAAATATGGAAGGAATAGCCGTTAAAAAAACAACAAATTATTCATACGATGTTAACAAGGGAATGCTTTTTAAAGTGACTGAAAATCAGCTTTCAGAACTGATAGGATTTCTATAATTCCAACAAAAACGTTAAGGTGTCCACACCATCGGCATAGTCCCATAGCTGAGGGGTTTGCGCCTTGCCAAATGCGATTTCACCCTCCAATCCTGTTTCAGCCACCACGCACTGTATGTTTTCGTTGTTTTCGGAAAGGTTGTTTTTCAAGGATTCCAAATCGTCATAACGCTCATAAAAAACCACCGAGATAGGGGAAGAAAACTGTGTATCTTCCTTCAACAACATAAACTCGTTGTCCAGCAATGCGATATCACTCATAAGATACACTGCCTTGTTGTAATCGTAGTTGTTGATGTACTTATCGTTATTTATAATTTCCTTCCAAGAATACATTCCGTTGAAGAACAGATCGAAATCATACTCTTTGGGCAGGTAGATTTTTGAAACATTGCGGCATCCCAGTCCGAAGTATCGAAAGATATCATCCGCCAGAGCCTCCACCTGCTCTTTAGTTTCATTCCCAGTTAGTACAGCTACCGAATTACGGTTCTTACGGATAATGTTGGGATACTTTCCAAAATAATAGTCGAAATAACGCGCAGTATTGTTGCTTCCTGTGGCAATCACAGCATCGAAGCCTTCCAGTTTTTCTTCCGTAAACCGAATGTAGGGCTCAAAAGCAGGTTCTATGGCGACCAGTTCCTTGGCCAAATAGGGAAGGAGTACCTTATCGTTACTGGATAGCTTGCCCAATACCTTGTGACCGCTAAGTAATACCGAAACAAAGTCGTGAAACCCTACCAAGGGTATGTTCCCAGCCATGACCACAGCTACGGTTTTGGAGGCCATTGCTTCCGAAAAAGCATAATTCTGTGTCCATATTTCCAAATGCTCCTCTGTCAATGCCTCCCCCCAGCTTTTCAATGAAAAACATAGGTTGTTGGGGGTAAACCAACTGTTTTGGGCTTTCGCCTGTAAAAGTATGGGATGGGACGGGTCTTGAGATATTCCATCGATCAAAATTCTGAAACCGAGATTACCGGTGGCAGAGTACTGCGCTGCCTGAATATCGAAACGAAAGCAACCGTCGTTGGGAATGGTGATGGTCTGACTGGCCAAAGCCAGCCCGCGTAATCCCAGGACCTTACTGCCCGTCGGGGCGGTGGGATAATCGACCATCGCGCCGACGCCGGTAATGGTCCAGACTCCGGCTCCTGGGTTTTCAAAGCTGGGGTCCTGGATAGTCTCGTAGGTCGTTGTGCCGATCATGGTGTTATTCTGACCGGGCAGCGACAAGCCTAACAACAAGCCGCAGCAAATCAAAAAAAGCA
>JANQKN010000072.1 GCA_028281065.1 Flavobacteriaceae bacterium
TTAGCAGTTTTGGTTTCAAAAAACCTAAAACACCATTTTAAGTAATTTCTTTGTTTCTTTAAGGAATGAAACTTGAATACACCAGTATAAAAGATGAGAGTTCATTTATCCTAACCGATTTTAATTGCGCCTCTTCACGTCTCTTGCTAAAGAGCCACGGTTTCTACAAAATTATATGGTGTAAGGAGGATAAAGCTTCCATCATGGTCGATGGGTATTCGATCGACCTGAAAAAGGACCAGGTTATCTTTTGTACCCCTCTAAATATTTTGGATATCCCGTTTAACATCAATGGGCTTATTTCCATTGTTTTTAACAGGGAGTTTTATTGCATACGGGATCATGACAAAGAGGTTTCTTGCAATGGGTTCTTGTTTTTTGGTTCTTCCCTTCCGCCAGTAATTACCCTTTGGGAGCGGGATCGGAAGAGCTTTGAGATGATTCTGTTCCTTTTCGAAGAGGAATTTGAGATTAAAGATCATATTCAAGGCGAAATGCTCCGCACCCTTTTAAAGCGGATGCTCATTACTTCCCGCCGATTGGTAAAGAAAGAGTTGGTATCACCCAATCTTCCCAATGCGCAATTGGATGGTATACGAAAGTTCAATCTACTGGTAGAAAAACACTTTAGAGAAGAGCACCAGGTAGCTTTCTATGCCGATGCCCTTCATAAATCGGCAAAAACCCTGTCCAACCAATTCAAAAAATACAACGACAAATCCCCGTTGAAGGTTATCAACGACCGTATTGTTTTGGAAGCCAAACGATTGTTGCTTTATTCAGATAAAACCGCAGAGGAGATCGCTTACGAACTGGGATATAAGGAACCAGGGCATTTCTCCAAATTCTTCAAAAAGCAAACATCCTTTTCTCCTATAGAGTTCAAAAAGATGCATCTGGGCGATCATTAGGGTTAGGGAAAAATGTCCAATGAATATCGAAAAATGTCCATTATGTTAAAATAGGATCGAAAATACTTTTGTGAAGCATAAAATTCATAAAAGATGTTTTCCAATCGTACCCGTGGTTTTATTAGTGATGTAGACATTCGTGTTACCCCACATCTGGTTACAAACTCACTTATTACCGAACCTGACCTTTTTACCCTTGTTTTATTGAAACACAAAGGGGACATTCGGCTTAATTTTGAAACCATCACCGTATCCGGAACCTATCTTTTGTTTCTATGCCCCAACGAAGTTCTTGAGGTGTCCGGCTATGAACACCTAACTACCATTGGTTTCCCAGAACGCCCAGACCTAAGAAATACCGAAGGGTTTATCCATGCATATGGAAATATCGACAAGTTCTTCCCCATTCCCGAAGCTTTTTACGAAACCATCGAGCAATCGATTTACCGGATAAAGGAGTTTTCGGAAAAGCGTCCTTTGCAGTGGGACGAAAAAGCCATTTCCATACTTAAAGATATCTTTCGGTTAAGTCTTACCTATACGGGAAAATTACGTTCTTCGGAGCATTCCATCATTTACGATTTTATCAGTTTGGTGCATGAGCATTATACCATGCACCACCAAATGTCCTACTATGCAAAACTGCTAAAGACACCTTCCAAAAGCATAACGGAAAAATTCAATGCGCTTGGAGTCATGAACCCCCATTCTTATATAAAACAACGCATCGTTACCGAAGCGAAAAGGCAATTGTTATACACTCATAAAAACGTTAAGACCATTTGCTTCGATATTGGTTTTAACGACCCAGCCTACTTTGCGCGTTTTTTCAAAAAAAATACGGGAATGACCACCAAAGAATTCAGGTCAAACTATAAAAAGAACAATTATGCCTCATAGCCGTATGCAAATAGAGTTAATAAAAAAGACCTACCCTATGACATTGATAATTAAATCATTGAATGAGCTTCATATAGAAAAGAAAAAAGTCCAAGTGAATCCTGGGGCGTATAAATAATTTAGTAGAAAGAAACAACGCTAATGCAGCTTCAAAAAACAAAATGGAATCTCATTTTTTTACTTCGGAAAGGAGACATTTCCAGAGTAATTGCAAAGTATTTCACAGGAAAAACCTTAGTGGAAGTAACACGCTATTGCAAAGGGGAAAAGCTATACTCCAACCTTTCCATTTTTTGTACCTATCTAAAGCGCATTCATGTGTTGCAGGTAAACATTCAGGACATCATCATTAAGGAAAAAGAAATGTCCTACACCCTATTCTTGATTACAAGAAACAAAAACAATCAACTCGACTTTACAGAACATAGCATTAAAAACATTTGGGATGGCAACCAAATCACCGATCACATTCACACCATAAGGCCACACTAACAGATAACTTAAAGCAACGACCATGAAAAAACATTTTTTATACAGCCTATTCATAGGATTTGCACTTTTAACCACCGCTTGCAACAATTCCGCTACAGATGGATATTCCGAGGTTTCGTACTATACATTTACCGATGGGGAGTTGGAACGCCCCACGGGCTACCGTACCTGGGTTTACGTGGGTACCCCTACCACGCCCAACGATATGAACAATGGAAAAGCACCCTTTCCAGAGTTTCACAACGTATACATAGATCCTGTTAGCTATGACGCATGGAAAGAAACAGGACAATGGAGAGAAGGAACCATACTTATTAAGGAATTGGTGAGTGTGGATTCAAAGGCTGCAGCTAGCGGAAATGGATACTTTATGGGCAATTTCATAGGCTTGGAAGCCACCATTAAAAGCAAGGAGCTCTTTCCTAACGAGCCTGGCAATTGGGCTTATTTCAGTTTTACGAATCCAGGATCCAATCAACTTAAAAACACAGCGAAGGCTTTTGCAACCAATCAGTGCAACTCATGCCATGATGCCAGTGCACAAGACGATTTTGTCTTTACACAATACTACCCAGTTTTAAGGGAAGCCAAAAATATTGGGAAAGGGGTTAATCCAGAAAACAGTGCCAAACGGCAATCCTCTGGTAACGGTAGTGGTATGACTTCCGAAGGAAGCGAGTGGGACCCTACCGCCCCTACCCCATCGGATGCTGGTGTTGATATCCCTCTGGAAAAAGAAGCGCTTTTCGCTTATTTAAATGAAGGTTCCTACCGTGACTTTGCCACACAAGAAAAAGAAAAACACCCTTCGTTGGGACCACACACCAAAATAGGGTTGCCTGTAAAAGTATATATGAACGATGCTATTGCCAATTCCTTGGCCGAAAACAAGCAGCAACATCCCAAGGGTTCCATTATCGTAAAGGAAATGTTCGACGAAAGCGGAACGCTATCGGGTTGGGCGGTAATGGCCAAGACCCATGACGACACCGATTCGGGAAAAGGATGGTTTTGGTATGAGGTAACCAGCACAACCGATGCCAACTCCATAGCAGCTATGGGCAATGGCGTAACGGGATGTATAACCTGTCATAATATTGGAAACCGTGATATGGTAAGAACTTCCTATCCTTTTCAGAATTAATATCAGAAACCTAATAAAAAAAACACCATGAAAAACACATTTTTAATTTCCCTCGCGATACTCATAGGGTTGGTCGTAACTTCCTGTTCCCAAAAAGCAGATTATAATGACGTCTCTTATTTTACCATAGAAAACAATGAACTTAAACGACCTGTAGACTACAGAAGTTGGGTATATGTGGGTACTCCCTTAACACCCAACGACATGAACAATGGCAAGGCTCCCTTCCCAGAATTCCACAATGTATATATAGACCCTGTTAGCTACGATTACTGGAAAGCCAACGGCTCCTGGAGGGATGGCACCATATTGATCAAGGAATTGGTAAGCGTAGGCAGTAAAGCAGCCGTAAGTGGTAATGGGTACTTTATGGGGGATTTTATAGGCCTGGAAGCGACCATTAAAAGCAGTGAGCATTTTCCCGATGAACCAGGGAATTGGGCATACTTTAGTTTTACTACACCCGCTGGAGAGGATTTAAAAGCAACCTCAGCTCCCTTTAAAACCAATCAGTGCAATGCTTGCCATGCATCTGCCGCCCAAGACGATTTTGTATTTACCCAGCACTATCCTGTATTGAATGCAGCTAAAAACGTTGGAGGGGACGTAATCCCCGAAAACACTGCCAAACGATAACATAGTGCTACTCTATAAAAATTAATTAAACTAAAAAGTAAGATTTTACATGAAAAACACGATTGAAGATAACCTGAAACACATCCACGAATTATTGGCTACTGGAAACTTTATAGAAGCTATGGAAACCTATTTGCATGAGGATGTAGAATTGCAAGAAGCCAATGAAACGCCCAAAAAAGGAAAAGCCCATTGCATACAGGTAGAGCATGATTTCATTAATGATCAAGTTGCCAAATTTGTAAAATACGAAGCTGGAAACTACGCTATAAACGGAAACCATTCTTTTTACGATGCAGTAATGGTTTTGGATCTTAAAGATGGAACCACTATGGTTTCGGAACAGGTGGTAGCTACCGAATGGAAAGACGGGAAGATCTACCGCGAAAGGTATTATCATGTATAGTGGTAATAGATTGTTTTAGTTATGCTGGTATATCCGGCAACACTTGAGGGAACCATGTCAAGCATGGTTCCTTCTTTTTTCTAAAAACGAGGGAAAAACCAACCTTTTTTAGGGAAGAATCTATCAGCAATACAACAGGTATTCGGAATATCTTTGCAGTACAAAAACAAACAGTAAACAACACAACTTATGACTTGGAAAGATGTAATCTCCTACACAGTAAATGGAAACCCCACGCCCGACAGACGCGTGGAAAAAACCGAAGCCGAATGGAGGAAACAACTTACTCCAGAACAGTTTCGGATTACTCGGGAACATGGTACCGAGCGACCTTTTTCTGGGGCGCTGTGCAGTATTTTTGAACAAGGCACCTATGAATGTATCTGCTGTGATACCCCTTTGTTTGACTCTTCAGGAAAATTCAGTTCCAGTTCGGGATGGCCTAGCTTTACGGAGCCTATTGCCAATAACGCCATTAAGTTCCTGAAAGACTCCAGCCTCGGAATGGTTCGGGTAGAAACCCAATGCAACACTTGTGATGCGCACTTGGGACACGTCTTCCCTGATGGACCAGCGCCTTCGGGCTTGCGTTTCTGTATCAATTCTGAAGCCATTAAAATAACAACCCCTTAACCTAGATATCATGAAAAACAACAATAACAATCATGCCGTAGCCACTTTTGGAGGAGGATGCTTTTGGTGTACCGAAGCTATCTTTCAAGAAGTTGAAGGTGTTTTGGAAGTAACCTCGGGATATAGTGGTGGTGAAGACCAGCAACCCACCTACGAAGCGGTTTGTACAGGACTCACGGGACATGCCGAGGTCATTGAAATAGTGTACGACCCTTCTGTCATCGCGTTCGAGGAAATCCTGGTTATTTTTCTTACTACCCACAACCCTACGCAACTCAATGCGCAAGGGGCAGATCGGGGTACCCAATACCGATCCATTATTTTTCATCGATCTGATTTGGAAAAGAAAATAGCGGAATTTGTAATTGCGGAACTTCAGCCCTATTTCGATACGCCCATTGTTACCGAAATAAAAGAGTTTGATGCCTTTTACCCTGCAGAGGAACGGCACCAGAATTATTATAGGGATCATTCGGAATTTAGATATTGTACTGCCGTTATTGAACCAAAGCTAGCAGCTTTCCGAAAGAACTATGGTGATAAACTAAAAGCCAAGGAAACACCCTAAAGGGAAAACTTTGGGTATAAAAATACGGGATAACCCATAGCGGGCATCCCCTAAAAGTAGATGAAAGAAGTCTTAATTACCTGCGGTCCAACATAATGGCCAAAAAGCCGATGGCAAAGCAAAGTAATAAGCTCCAAAATACGAGTGCTCCTACTCCCATAGTCCCAAGGTAGCAAATAATTTTGAATCTTCTGAAAAGCGTTATGTTGCCTCCTAAGGAAAGAGGGTTTGCGCAATAATTGTAGCGGCAAATCGGCTCCCCCCAACCGAAGGGTGAAACCCATCGGGGCCATAATAACTAAAATCCCCTGTATTGTCCTGGTAGGCTTTCCATTGAGAGCCTACAGGGCATAATAGGGAACTGGCCATGACAGCAGCATCGGTATAATTCTGGATAACCCCATCAAAAGTTTCATAATACCCCAAAGAGGGCCACACCATAAAAAAGGCCAATTGGGTCCCATTGGCATCGCAAAGTTCTTTGATCCGTTGCCCGTATTCTATAAGGATGGACCTTCCAAAGGGTTGGGAAGAAGGGCCTTGCTGTATGACCACAAAATCGTAATTGCCTGTTGCGATCTGGGATTGGATCAATCCATCATTCCAATGATCTATCAATGCATAATTGGGCAAAGCCACCATATGGGTGCTAATCCGTACTCCCCTATTGTTTGATTCTTCGGCTACCAATGCCGGTAACAAATTGGAATAGGTTAAGCTGTTACCAATAAACAATACCGAATAATCGAAGACCGGGGAAGTTCCTCCCGTTCCCTGCCCCGAGGTATTTGTTGATGGAGTGTTGCCTCCGTCGTCGGAATGGCAGGAGATTAATGTAAAAACGACAAGCAAGATTTTTAGCATCTTCATAACCAAGGATTGGTTTTTCTGAAAAATAACCTCCCTTACCGAAAGTACCTATCAAAATGATGGGAACCAATTAATTTTTGATATGAACTACCCCATAAACCCAGCCTTTACATGAGCACCATCGCAATAGGGTTTGTTTTTCGATTCGCCACATCTACAAAAAGCAGTCGTTTTGTTTTTGGTTTCTGTATTGCCGTCTTTATCGGTCACTTTTAGGGTTCCATACACCAACAATGGGCCATTTTCCAGTACTTCTACTTTAGTTTCCAGGGCAACAGCCTCTTGGGTCTCCTCCCCTTCTATATAATAGCTTAAGGCGCCCGAAGGGCATTTTTCAATTTGTGCTTTCAATTCGTCCGTCGTTGCATTTTCTGCCTGAATCCAAGGCTTTTCCTTGGGTTTGTATACTTCGGGTAGGGCTTTTACACATTCTGCCGCGTGGATGCACTTTTTGGGCTTCCATACAACGGTCAGTTCACCATTACTGTATTCTTTTACGATTTCTCTTTCCATGACTATGATATATTAATTCCTTTCATTACGAGTTTTCTCCAATCGGGGTGACGTTTTATGTACAATGCCACAAAGGGGCATAGTGGGACTAGGGTTAGTTGTTGCTGTTCAATGTCCTGCAACACCTGCTTTACAATGGCAGAACCAAACCCCTTTCCTTCTAGATCCTTTGGCACTTCGGTGTGCGTAAGGTAAATCTGGTTTTGTGCCTTGATGTATTCAATTTTCACTAGGTGGTCATCCACGTGGATTTCATATTGTTTGGCAGCTTCGTTATCTATTAATTGGTATTCCATTTTTAGTGTGCTTATAAACCCAGTGAGTGGCAAAACCCACTGGGTCTTTTTTACTTTAATTCTTCGGTACCGTCGGCATGCAAGGCAAAACGCCCTTTATCCCTAGCATGTACCTGTTCTTGTTGGGGCCATGGCCATCCACCAAATTGGGTCCTTTGGTAATCGGCAAAAGCCTCTTGTATTTCCTGTGGTGTATTCATTACAAAAGGTCCATATTTTGCCACAGGCTCACCAATGGGTCTTCCTTGCAACAACAGCAAATAGCCGTCGACAGCACCATTCTTCAACACCACTTCTTCGTTGGGATTCACTTCTATGGAGTGAAACGCTCCAACGGGTTCGCCATCAATTGCGATAGTGTCTCCCTTATAAAAATACAACACTCTGTTCACTTCTTCAACAGCAGCTTTAGGCAAGGTCCATTCTGCATGGGCATCCATCTTAAGGGTAAGTACCATCACCCCGTTGTCTGGGTTGGCCGCCCACGAGTCGGGTGTTGGGGTTGGCGCTGTAACACTTCCTAAGCTTCCAGCAATTACATTTACCCCTGTGGTTCTGCCCTGATCATCGGTATTGGTAATCAAAGGGATCATATCTTCCCAGAGCATTTTAAAATGGGGTTCTACAAATTTGCTTGCCTTGGGAAGGTTTAACCATATCTGAAATATCTCCAAAGGGTTGTCCTTGTCCTCGTGGATCATGGGAAACATTTCGGAATGTTGCACCCCTTTCCCGGCGGTCATCCATTGTACATCTCCTGCTCCAAAACGACCAGCGGCACCCAAGGAATCGGTATGGTCCACAAACCCTTCCTTATTGATGGTAATGGTCTCAAAGCCCCTGTGAGGGTGGTATGGGAATCCAGGCACATGACTCCCGTGATACATACGATATCCGTCTTTCACGGTAAAATCCTGACCAATATTCCTACCTCGTAACTCCTCGATGGGAAGACCCATCGCTTCGTCCCCTGCTGGGTATTCGTCCCTATGATAGGCACAAAACAAAAAGGGATCCTGTGTTTCCCAAGGGAATCCCAAGGGCTTTACCTGTAAAACTTTGTTCGATTTCATTTGTAATTTCCTTTCTTACAAGATTGCTATTTTTAGAATAGCAGGTTAATAAAAATTTAGTTTTAAACGATATTTGTTACAAACAACTATTTAAACAAAAAAATACAGTCTTACTATGTATAGCAACTGATTAGAACTTCATTTTTCCTAAAATCCGATACAGTTGTTTGGCTTCATTTTCGGAAATAGCGGTTTCAAAATAATTCCCCACTGCCTCCTTGGCTTCACAATGCACCTTATAAAAGAAATCCATTCCTTCTTTTGTGGCTGTAATGTCTATTTTCCTCCGGTTGCTAGGACAGGTCTGCCGGTTTATATACCCCTTCTTCACCAAACGATCCAACAAACGCGTCACGTCTGGACTGGCTACCACCAAACTTTCTTTAATGGTTTTAGCATCCATGGGTTCGGGATAATTCCTGGCCAACACACTCAACACATTGAGTTGCGGATGGGTTAAATCGTACGGCTTTAACGCTTCCTTTATCTGTATCTCTATCCAACTGGCTGTTTTCAACAGACTAAAATACCCCATGGCATGGGGATTTTTGAAGTCATCCTTAAAAACACTTTGGTTTGACATTACAAACAACAGTTGTTTACAACAACAAAAATATATTATTTTTTTGAAACTCACAAATACTGTGTTTTATACATATCCCTTTTGCATGGGAAATATCTATAAACACTCGGGTAAAACGTACAATTAAAACCCTAATCTAAATCCTATCTTTGTATAGAATCCATAAACAGTAGGAGGAACGAATAATGAGTGAATCTATAGATAACAGTGTGTTCAAAGCACCCGAATTCCAGGTAAAAGACTGGATCGATGCTCAAGGGAACAAAACCGATGCCATAACATTAGCCGATCTAAAAGGAAAGTTTAAGGTGTTGTATTGTTTTCAAAGTTGGTGTCCTGGCTGTCATAGCAAGGGTTTGCCCGATTTAAAGAAAATGGTGGATGTGCTACAAGGTAATGATACTGTTGCCTTTCTGGCAGTGCAAACCGTATTTGAGGGCTTTCATGCCAATACCTATGACAAAATGGTTGAAACACAAAAACAATATGACCTTCACATCCCTTTTGGGCATGACGCTGGCGACGACGGACAATCCCGATCCAATATCATGACCCACTACCAAACAGGGGGAACACCCTGGTTTATATTCATCGATAAAAAAGATCATGTGGTGTTTGCCGACTTTCACCTTAATGTAGATGCAGCAATCGAGTTTTTGAAAGGATTGAAATAAAATGAGGCCTATTCCCAAAATTAAGTTATACGGTGCCGAAGGTTGCCATAAAACCCAGTATTATCGATTGGTTCTAGACAAAATCGGATTGCCCTACGATTTTTTGGACGTGGAAGCAAATGAAGCCTATGCGGAAGAATTGCGTGGGCTCTATGAAAACAGAAAATTGAATTTTCCCACCATTACCATTGGCAAGAAGAAATTGCGGAATCCGTATCGGGAAGATTTAGTAAAATGGATCAACAAATTAATCCCCCAACAATTGGAAATTCAACACGATACAACGAATCAAAATTATGTACTGGATATTAACGGAGAAAAAGCCGTGGTTTCCTATACATTGAAGAATGGCAAAATGTATTTGGTACACTCCGAAGTCCCTTACAACTTAAGGGGGCGTGGTATAGGAAAGGAATTGGTCATAAAAACCTTCGAAAAATTAACAGCGGAGGGCCACAAAGCCGTTGCGGTTTGTTCCTTTGTAAAAGCAATCAAAAACAGGGATCCTTATTGGAAGGATATTATTGAATAACGATATGGAATCCAGAAACAATACTACTTCACTATTGGATCGAATACAGAGGATTCCCGAAGGATATTCCATAGGAAACTACAGGAAACGTTCGTACGGAATTACCAAAACCATTTTCAATAAGGGAAAGTCGTACAAAGTATTTGCCGAGGAATTGGGCGGTAAAGATTTTATCAGTCTCAATTTCTACAGTACCGAAAGTGACGACTTGCTGAAACCTTGTGAAATGCCAGAACACAAAGTAATTCACTTTTTGCAAAATGTAGTTATTAAAGACAAATCATAGCAAACCTAAAAATGCTGTTGGGTAACAGATCCTAAAATTTAACGCTTTCTAACACAATCTCATTTGCATATTCCGTTGCAAGCGAGTAATTTCAAATCCTGCTAATCCACCACCCTTCATGCTACATGAACTCAATGAAATTGTAAGTAACCTTAAGAAGGCCCAGAACCGCGGTATGCAATGTGCTTTTGTGTCTGTAGTGGCCTTGGATGGCTCTTCCTACAGAAAACCCGGCGTACGTATGCTGGTTCGGGAAGATGGAAAAATGGTCGGCGCCGTTAGCGGTGGTTGTGTGGAAAAAGAAGTGGTACACCAAGCCCAAAGTGTCTTTGCAGATGGGAAGCCCAAACTTATGGTCTACGATGGGCGTGTTCGGTTGGGTTGTGAGGGTATTCTTTATATTTTAATTGAACCTTTTAATCCCAAACCCGGTTTTTTTGAAGCATTCCAGAAGCAGAAAGAAGCTAGGGTTCCCTTTACCATACAGAGTTTTTATTCCAAAGAGGAAGCCCATAGAATGAGAGGCGGAACGCAATTTACTTTCAGTAATGGTGAAGTATTTTCAATTTCCGAATTCGACAAAACAGACGAACTCACCCTTTTCGAACAACAGATTCTTGAAGGCTTCCGGCTCATTATTGTAGGAAGTGAACACGACGCGGTCGAACTCACCAAATTTGCATCAGGGGCTGGCTGGGAAGTCACAATTGTGGCTCCTCCAGACGATCCAAAATCCATAGCCAATTTTCCAGGGGCTTCTTCCTATTTAGGAATCGGTGAAGAAGAATTAAGAACCATTTCCTTCGATGCACAAATTGCTGTCGTACTTATGACCCACAGCTTTGCAAAAGACCTTAAATACCTATCTGCACTTCAGGACAAAGAACTCACCTATATTGGATTGTTGGGCCCCATTAGAAGAAGGGAACGGTTGCTCAACGAATTGATGGATCGATACGAAGATGTAAGCGATGCATTCCTAGAATCCCTGCACGGACCCACAGGTTTGAACATAGGTGCCGAAACACCTCAGGAAATTGCCATTTCCATTATGGCAGAAATCCTATCGGTATACAGAAACAGAAAACCAGTATCTTTAAAGGAAGAACCGAGTAAAAAACCTTTGTAATGTCCCACACTGCCATTGTAGTATTGGCTGCAGGAAATTCCACCCGTTTGGGTAGCCCCAAACAATTGCTTCCCTACCAAGGAACCACCTTATTGGGATATACACTACAACAACTCACTTCATTGCCCTCTTGCAGGGTTTTTGTGGTATTGGGGGCTTTTTCTGAAAAGATTAAAAAAGAAATTACTGCCCTTAATGTAGAGATTGTCCTAAACCCTGGATGGAATTCGGGAATGGGCAGTAGTCTGTCCAAGGCTGTTTCAGAAATCCAGAAAAGAGGAGATTTCGATTCAGTTTTGGTGACGCTTTGCGACCTTCCTTTGTTGGGAACTGAATTTTACACCTCCCTTTTAAAGTTTCACCATTCCAACAGGAACCGTATTACACGAACCTCCTACCCTAATACCAAAGGGGTTCCTGTTATTTTCAAAAGTTCCTATTTTCCTGAATTAACCCAACTTCAAGGGGACGAAGGGGCCAAACCCCTACTGAAAGTTCATACCAATAGCATAGCGGACTTCCTGTGGAAGGAACCCTTTTTTGATGTAGACACCCCAGAATCCTATCAGGAATTACTACTAAAAAAATCTAACTAGCCCTTTATTTCCTGAACTTCCGCTTCACCCATGTATTTTACAAAAGGTTGCTGGGTAAGCCGTTGTCCCGTTGCAGCAGCAATGGCATTGGCAACAGCACCTCCTGCGGGTGGTAATCCAGGCTCTCCCAATCCTGTGGGTGATAATTCGTTTTCTACAAAATAGGTTTCCACTTTGGGCGTATCGTTCATTCTAATAAGTTGGTACCTATCGAAATTGGTAGCTGTAGGAGCTCCTTCAGCAAAACCAAAATCACTATACATGGCATGACCAATACCGTCGATAACACCTCCTTCTATTTGATTCTTGGCGCCTGTGGGATTTACAACTATTCCACAATCAGCAGCAACCACTACTCGTTTCACCACAGGTTTTCCGTAAGAATCCATTTCAACTTCAGCTACTTCGGCTACGTGGGTATTATGACTGTAGTAGGCAGCAAATCCTTGGTATACACCTTCAGGGGCATTCCCCCAATTTGCTTTTTCGGCAGCCAGCTTAATCACCCCTTCCATACGATCCCCAGAATATTGAATGTTTTCGTCGGTCGTTCCCTTTACATTCTGCAGCAAATCGATCCGTAATTGCACAGGATCCTGCTCCAGCTCGCGGGCCAGTTCATCAAAGAAGCTCTGCTCTGCGAAGGCCAAGAAATTGGTGTAGGGTGCACGCCAAGCACCAATCGTGATATTACTTTGGTAATTGGCCGTATCTACTCTATAATTTTCAATACAACCAGCAGGGAAAAAGTGTGGAATTAATCCATACATATTTCTATTGATAGCAGCTTCTTTTAAATGATACCCTGTAAGCTTACCATCTTTTATGGAAGCTGCAATTCTGTATTTTATGGCAGGTCTGTAAATACCTGCCCCCATATCGTCTTCACGGGTATAGACTACTTTAACGGGTTGGCCTGCCAAGTTGGAAATTTCGGCAGCCTCCATCACAAAGTCACCATACAAGCGTCTTCCAAAACCACCCCCCATACGAGTCATTTCCAAAAGCACCTCATCTTCACTTCTGCCTAGTTTTTCGGCCACCCTACGGGCAGTGCCTGAAGGGGTTTGAATAGGCCCCACCAAATGGATCTTGTCCGCTTTTACATCGGCATAAAAATTCATGGGCTCCATACAGTTATGCGGCAAAAAAGGAGACTCGTAGGTACGTTCTATCACTTTATCTGCTGCAGCAAAGGCTGCTTTTACGTTACCATCGTTCCTTCGTTCGTCAAATTTATTGCCATCCAGGATTTCGGTAAGGATTTTATCGTGTTCTTCGGTGCTTTCCAGATCGGAATCTACTTCCCACTCAGCTGTCAGGGCTTTTTTGCCTTTCATCGCGGCCCAAGTATTGTTTGCCAATACGGCTACTTTATCCCCAAAACGCACTACATCTACTACTCCATTTACGGCTCGCGTAGCGGTATCATCATAACTCACCAGTTTTTTACCAAAGGCTGGCGGTCTTAGTACTACCGCATATTTCATCCCTTCGGCTTTATAATCCAATCCAAAGAGAGGTTCTCCCGTGATGATTTTATCGATATCCACATTAACGGCATCGGTTCCTATAATTTTATAGTCTTTGGGGTCCTTCAGCGTAACGTCTTCAGGAACTTCCAAAGCAGCGGCTTCTTTCACCACATCGCCATATCCTAAGGTTTCTCCATTGGCATTGGTAATAATCCCGTCGGACGCGGAGCAAGTAGAAGCATCTACGCCCCACTTCGCAGCGGCGGCATTCACCAGCATTTGCCTCGCTGTAGCTCCCGTTTGCCTAAGGGCGTCCCATCCAAAGCGTATGGACTGACTTCCCCCGGCTACTTGTCTTTGGTAGTTTTTATTGTCCAAGATTCCCTGCGCCACATGAACGTGTTCCCAAGGCACATCCAATTCTTCGGCAATGATCATAGGCATGGAGGTCTTTACCCCTTGCCCTATTTCGGGATTGGGTGAAAAAATGGTGACCATACCGTTGTCGGCAATTTTAATGAAGGCATTAAAATCGTTGAAATTTAAATTGGCAATATCAACGGGTGGTTGCACTTCGGACTTACAGGCAGTAAACAGGTTGAAGCCAATGAGCATTCCACCACTGGCCAAAGCCGAGGTCTTTAAAAAATTTCTTCTACTAAATGTGAAGGGTGTATTTTGAGTTTCCATGATGCTTTTCTTTTAGTTGGATTTCCCTGCGGCTGCAGCAACGGCTTTTTCAATTCTGTTATAGGAAGCGCAACGGCATAGGTTGCCATGCATGGCTTCGCGAATTTCTTTATCGGTAGGGGTTGGATTCTCCTTCAGGAAAGAAGCGGCTGTCATTATTTGTCCTGCTTGGCAGTAGCCGCATTGCGGAACATCCAATTCCTTCCAGGCTTGTTGCAAAGGATGGGAACCGTCTTCGGAAAGCCCTTCGATGGTAGTGACTTCTTTTCCGTCCAAAGTAGCGATCTGAAGCAGACAGCTACGGGTGGCGGCTCCGTCTACATGAACGGTACAGGCACCACATTGGCCAATCCCGCATCCATATTTGGTTCCAACCATGTCGAGTTCGTCGCGCAACACCCATAAAAGCGGGGTGTCTGCATCGGCAGTTACGGTAACATTCTTACCGTTAATAGTTAAAGAAAAGCTTGGCATAACTTGTTGATTTTGTTGTCCCTTACAAGTTAGCCAAAAAACAGGTTCCTCTTTGTGTTTTTAACAGTTGAGGAATAAAATTTATAAGAATTTTAAATAAACGGAAAGGTGATTTCTAGCAGCTATAAACTATTCGGGTTTTGTTATGATGGGCTTGTCGAAAATATTTACGCCTCCTTTTACACCAAAGTCTAAGGAAGTCACAGCATATGCCAAAGAAATGTCTTCTTTTTCGAACCGTTTTTTAATACGCATCACAATATCGCTCATGGCGTTTAAGTAGTCGGTTTGGTGGGTAAACTGGATCCAAAAGCGCAATTCGAAATTATAGGAGTAGCTTCCTATTTCGGTAAAGTAAAAATCGATTTCTTCGTCTTTCAACAATCCATCAATGGTGTTGGCTTCTTCCAAGGCAGCTCGTTTTACCAAATCCAAATCATCGCCATAGGAAACGCCACTTTTAAAAATAACCCTCCGTTTGCCAAAGGTGGAATAATTGGTAAAGGCATTGTTGTAAATAAGCTGATTGGGCACGAACACCTCTTGCCCGGAAATGGTTTTAATGGACGTGGTGATCCAACCGATGTCTTTTATGGTCCCAAAAGTACCGTCTATCTCTACCCAATCGCCTTGCGCAAAGGGACGTTGTGTATTCACCAAAAGCCCTGCAAAAGCATTAGAAGCAATGTCCTTAAAGGCAAAACCGGCTACGATACCTACAATACCTGCTCCTGCCAGTAATTTGGCGAGAACACTTTCCAGACCAAGAACTTCAAGGGCTAGAAATACTCCGGAAACGATTAAAAAGAAATAGACCAGCAGGGAAACAACCTTTGCCAGATAGGATTTTCTCTTAAACAGCTTGGTGTAAAACCGTAAACTGATTCTTCTGAAAAGTTTTGCGATAAAATAAAAGATCACCAAAACCAACAGTGCCAAAAGCAGTTTTGGTAGATAATCGATGATGGAAGACTCCCATCGTTTTAACAGATCCCCTATTTTGCTTATTTCGTCCATACTATTGGTATTGACCATAAAAATACAGACATCGGGGAGAAATGCAAGGTATTATTGGGTTTGAGTGGGAATTTAGGAAGATCAAGTGTTTCATGAGTGGAATGTATCAAGATTACAATCATAGTAGGATTATTTCACCTCTACAGTTATCCTCTTTCTCTGAAGTAACTAAGGTTAAAGCTTCGGAGCGTAAGTGTTTTCTTTTGCGTTCCCTCTTTTGAATAAGGGCATTTTTGGACATTTCAAATTTTCATCTTTTGAAGAAAGGGGGAAATTCAATAAAAATGGGGACAGCTTAAGAATGCCTGCCCCCATTGTCGATTGGTTAAATAGATGATCTTGCGGCTACACTCCATACTTCCATGGCTGCTGTTTTACCAGCATATTCGGAGAAGTCGATGGGTTTTCGGTTGAGTACTTTTTCTACATCGTGAGTAACTTCCGAATTGCTAGGGTTTCCTAATACCTCGGCAAACAAATATTCGATAAGCCATATAAAATCTTCAGGTAAATTGGCTTGGCGCATACCTTCACTATATTCCTGTATTGTAATTGGTATAAACGAAATGGACCTGTTACTTGCTTGAGAAATCTCATCAATAGCCTCTTTAAAGGTTAAAGTGCGAGGGCCCGTAAGTTGATATATCTGCCCATTGTGCTCTGTTTCCAACAGTACTTTTACCGCCACTTCGGCAATATCGTCCGTATCTACAAACGGAATCTTAACATCAGCTTGAGGGAGGGCTACAAATCCATCTAAAATAGGCTCCAACAAAAAGCTTTCACTAAAATTCTGATTGAACCAACTGGCTCTTACAATGGTATAATCCAGACCTGAATGAATAACAACTTGTTCACATAATTCTGCTTCCCGTTCGCCTTTGCCAGACAAGAGAACCAATTTCTTAATAGAGGTATTTTTTGCTTCTTTCACCAATCTTTCTATAGCATCTAGCGCGCCGGGAACCGCTAGGTCTGGCTGGTAGGTAATATATACCTTTTCCATTCCTTCCATAGCTTTTGCCCATTCTTCGGGTTGGTCCCAATCGAAAGCTGGCAAGGCAGATCTTGAGCCTACCCGTACGTTGTGACCCAATTTTTCCAACCGGCTCACAATTTTTCTTCCAGTTTTACCTGTTCCTCCAATAACTAAGATGTTTTCTGCTTTCATTTTCTGTTCGTTTTTAAAAATTATTATTTAATTCATAAGTGCACTCTTGGAACTCGACAACCAAAAAGGAGTTATCTACTTGCTTCTTAGGCATTAAAATTGAAAGGGTTACCGCAAGAATAAGCTCCAATATTATTTTGCTGAATAAGATCATTGTTCCATTAATTTGATGAAACAAAATTCGGCAGAAAAGGATCGAATGATTTATTCGAAAAGAAGTTTGATTTGTTCGAAAAGTGTGTTACTTGATTTGACTGGGCCTATAGCCATATTTTTTAGCAAATGCATTGGAAAAAGAACTCAAACTGTCGTAACCTACTTGCCAGGCTGCTTCCTGAACGGTTGCTTTTTTCTGGCTAATAAGTTTGTGGGCCGAAGAAAGGCGTTCGTTTTGAAGGTATTTGAATATAGGGACCCCAAAGACTTCTTTGAACTCTCGTTTAAGCTTCGTTGTGTTCAACCCAATTTGACGGGAGAGCTCTGCAAGGGAAGGGGGATTGTCCAAACGGGACAATAAAATTTCGCGTACCTGATTCAATTGGTCTCGATACTTAGGTTTGGAAATTCTTTCTTGCATGAGAGCCAATTGACCAAAAAAATGTGAAAGCAATGAGGTAATCTGACTTCGGAGGAACATCATCTTTGTCTTGCCTTCATATTGATTGGAAAAAATAGCATCTACAATGTGTTCCATTTCGGGTGTCATGAAAAAATTAGGGCCTTCTACATAATGTCCCTTAGGATTGACCAACTCTTGGAGCATTTCTATAAAAATTTCCCCTTCTTCATTGGGTAGTTTATCTAGATTCCTTATAGCTGTTGCTATCACAATGCATTCTAAAGGTTTCTCGGGGGAAATGGTATGCACAAATTCAACATGCTCGTTGGCATAAAAAGAAAGGGTCAGACCCTTAGTGTGTTTGAATTCTTTTTTATTCTTACCATAATTAACCATCAGGTTTACATTCCCAGAGCCATAGAATGCTACAGCTATAAGCGGCTCTTCAAAACGGCAGGCATCTACCTCGACTGTGTCCGAATTACCTTCTTCCACTAAAACAATAAAGTCATTGATATGAATAAAATCTCGGGTCATAAGGAATACTAAAGGTAAGCATAAATGGTTTTGGAATGCAGATAGGGCAAGATTTCCCGATAGGACCCTTAGGGATCCCTTTGCAAATGAAAAGCAGCATGGCCAGCCATGCCTTTTTCTGTTTTCTTCAAAACGCCAGAAGCAGGATTACTCCTTCCTCGTGTTCCTGAATAAGCTCCCCTTTGCAAATGAAAAGCAGCATGGCCTCAGCCATGCCTTTTTCTGTTTTCTTCAAAACGCCAGAAGCAGAGCTTCGCGTTTTTTTGAAAACAGAAAAGCCTGCATTTTCATGCAGGCTTTTCGCTTGTAGTGACCTCGGCAGGATTCAAACCTGCAACCTTCTGAGCCGTAATC
>JANQKN010000082.1 GCA_028281065.1 Flavobacteriaceae bacterium
TGATCCTGATATTTATAAAATTCATCGTACACAGGCATAATGGCCCCTCCAGGATATCCATATACTGTTTCTACACCTTCGGCCAATAAACACTTAATGACTGCTTCACTTCCTGTTATATTAATTTTGGAAGCGGTTGAAGTCTCGGATTTTGTCAATGTTTGTAATTCCATTGTTTTCTTTTTTGAAGGTTAAAACTCATCGGTTACACATCCTTTGGAGGCCGATGAAACTGTTTTTGCGTATTTGTAGAGTACTCCTCTACTAAATTTAAGTGAAGGTGCAGACCACTTTGATTTGCGATTTTGCAATTCGGCTTCAGATACGTGAAGTTCAATGTTGTTCATCCGAGCATCGATGGTAATGATATCTCCATTTTCGATCAAGGCAATGGTACCTCCTTCTTGGGCTTCGGGGGTAATGTGCCCCACTACAAAGCCATGAGTTCCGCCAGAAAAGCGCCCATCGGTAATCAAAGCCACTTCTTTACCCAATCCAGCACCCATGATGGCAGCCGTGGGTTTTAGCATTTCGGGCATTCCCGGGCCTCCTTTGGGACCTTCATACCGAATTACCACAACATCACCCTTTTTCACTTCTCCTTGGGCGATTCCGTCGTTCGCAGCATATTCACTGTCGTATACTTTTGCAGTTCCTTTAAAGTGCAAGCCTTCTTTTCCCGTGATCTTTGCCACACAGCCTTGCTTGGCGAGATTCCCAAACAACATTTGTAAATGACCTGAAGGTTTTATGGGTTTCTCTATAGGGTGAATCACATCCTGTCCTTCTGGAAAGTTAGGGGCATCGATTACATTTTCGGCCAAGGTTTTCCCCGTAACAGTTAAGCAATCGCCATGCAACAATCCTTTGCGAAGCAAGTACTTTAACACGGCTGGAATGCCCCCAAGGGCATGAATGTCTTCCATGAGGTATTTTCCACTGGGTTTAAGATCCGCCAAGAAAGGGGTGCTGTCACTAATAGCTTGAAAATCCTTTAACGAAAAAGGAACATTGGCAGCCCTGGCAATGGCCAGAAAATGAAGCACGGCATTGGTAGAACCTCCTAAAACAGTAACCAATCGAACCGCATTCTCCAAGGATTTTCGGGTAATGATGTCACTGGGTTTTATGTCCTTTTCCAACAACACCCGCATGGCTTCTCCTGCAGCTACGGACTCTCCCTTTTTTTGATCGCTCAACGCTGGGTTCGACGCATTGTAGGGTAAAGCCATCCCCAAGGATTCAATAGCTGAAGCCATAGTATTGGCTGTGTACATCCCACCACAGGCACCCGCCCCTGGGCAGGCTTTTTGTACCACTTGTTCGTACTCAGTTTCGGTCATGGTTCCTGCAACTTTGCTTCCCCAAGCTTCGAAAGCGGAAACCACATCCAGTTTTTTTCCATTATGACAACCTGAATCTATGGTACCACCGTAGACCAAGACGGAAGGGCGGTTCAATCGGATCATAGCTAACAATGCTCCAGGCATGTTTTTATCGCAACCTACTACGGTAATAAGCCCGTCGTAACTCATGGCTTGTACCACGGTTTCCATAGAATCGGCAATAATATCCCTTGATGGTAGGGAGTATCGCATCCCCGGGGTTCCCATAGAGATGCCATCACTTACGCCAATGGTATTGAAAATGAGTCCTACCAGATTCTCGTTTTGGGTTCCTTCCTTAACTAATTTTGCCAAATCGTTTAGGTGCATATTACAAGGGTTCCCTTCGTAGCCCGTGCTGGCGATACCCACAAAAGGTTTATTGAAATCTTCGCGGGTTAACCCAATGGCGTGCAACATGGCTTGTGCAGCGGGTTGGGTTGGATCTTGCGTAACTGTTTTGCTGTATTTATTGAGTTCCATTAGTATGCGGGTTCAAAAAAGTGAGTGGTATGGGCACGAACCAATTTTTGGTATAGTTCGGAAAGTTGGTACCCCAACGTGTCTTTCCAAGGTTTCCTGAATTCGTTGCCATCCAAAGATTTTATAGGAGCTATTTCTGCCGCTGTTCCTGTAAAAAAGGCACCATCTGCTTTGTACACATCGCTGGGCGTAAAATGCTTTTCCAAAATGACGATTTCCAGTTCCTGAGCCATTTCAAAAACAGTTTGTCGAGTGATCCCAGAAAGGATATTGCCTAAAGGAGAGGTATAGAGTACCCCGTTCTTCTCGTAAAAGAAATTAGCTCCTGGGCCTTCGGCCACATACCCATACTGATCCAGCAGAAGTGCTTCGTCATATCCTTTGGTTTTGGCATCGGTGGTTGCCAAGATAGAATTGGTGTAATGTCCAACGATCTTAGCCTGAATGTGTGTGGATTTTGGATTGGGGCGTTGGTAAGGGGAAGTCATCACCCTAACTTCTTTTGTTCCCAAATACTTTCCCCAATCCCACGCACAGAGCAATAAATGCGATCCTTCTGCGGGTTGTAGGGACATCTGTTCACCTTGATACAGTAAAGGACGTATGTAGGCATCTTCGAATCCATTCTTTTCCAGCAGTTCGTAGGACAACCGAATTAAATCATCGACCGAATAGGGACAGGGAATATGCATGACCTCGGCGGAATACAAAAACCGTTCGTAATGCTCCTTGGCCTTAAAAATCTGAGGGCCATCGTTCGTTTTGTAAGCACGAATCCCTTCGAAGACCCCATTGCCATAATGAAGGGTTTGGGCATAAAGCCCTGTTTGTGCTTCGCTTGCTTTTAGCCAAGCGCCGTCTAAATACACCTGTGTTTCCTGATCGTAATACATGACTTTTAAAATTGGTTCGAAAGTAGACCATCCGCTTCGCTGTGATGTTTCAATTTCTTTGCTTTTGGCTATGCCTATTTTCGATTTTATTTCACTTAATTAATTGATATATAGATATTTAAATTAATCCTAACTCCGATGTTCACCTCTTAAAATTTGATCATAAAAAAAGACCTGTATCGGTGCGATACAGGTCTTTCCATAGGTCATGACTGTCTGTATCAGCACCAAGGTGGCCCGACAATAATAATGACAGTAGTGACGATTGTACGATTCATATTTATTTCAACAAAAAAGCCTTCCCGTTGTCTGGGAAGGCTTTTTCGATTTCTATTTTGTTATAAAATCTAATGAATACCGTCCCGCATTGTCATGGAATGACAATGTTACTAATGACAGTAATGACTTTTTGGGTATTCATCGGTACAAATGTTCCGAAAAGAATTTTAGAATTCAAAATTTAGGGTTCTTTTTTTCTGGATTTTATTAAATCCCTTATCGAAAAGAACAGTAAACCCGAGAGTGTTCCTCCTATCAAAATATCGAATATGATCGCTGTTGAGGAACTGAAATCATAGGAAACCCAGAATATCAATCCGTATATACAGATTGCGATCCAAGAAATGTAAAACCAAGGGTCTTTGTATTTTTTCACGGGCATGGGTTACGAATTTATAAACTTCTCGGTGCTACAATGTTTTGAAAAGAATTTCAGAAATCAAAATTTAAAAACTTATTTTTAGTTTTCTCAAGCCTTGTTTCATGAAACACGTTTCTTTTCTGTTGTTATTATTTTATGGCTTTCTTGTCCAAGCACAAGAAATTGGTCAATTCCCCAACGATTACTTAGGTATCTATAAAGGGGTCCTTCATATAAATTCGGAAAGGGGAAAACAGGACATTCCTATGGAGTTTCATCTTACCGCTACTGATTCCATTGGGAAATACAATTACATTTTGGTGTATGGGGCTGGCGAAAACAGGCAGGAGCGCAACTACACCTTATTGGAAAAGGATGCTGAAAAAGGTATCTATGTAGTAGATGAGAACAATGGAATCATTCTGGATGACAAGGTCATTGATAATAGAATGTATGCACTGTTTGAAGTAAACGGAAACATCCTCACTACATTTATCACTTTTGAAAAGGACCATATGGTCTTCGAAATAGTCTTTGCCCCAAAGGATAAAAAGAACACTACCAATGCCGAAAATGAGGAGAAAACCGAAGTGATTTCCTACCTCATTACCACGGTACAAAGAGCGGTGCTTCAGAAACAGTAAAATCCTTTTGTAATTTTACAAGAATCCTTACATTTGCCGTCGGAATTGAGGACAGATTTGACTGATTGCAACCTCGAGAAAAAATGCTAAAGGCAGTGTTAACTTCCCGATACGTTTCCGTCAAATCTACCTCCAAAGAGAAATCATACTTTAAAACCGTTTTATGGCGTATTTATTTACTTCGGAAAGTGTTTCTGAAGGACACCCGGACAAAGTTGCAGATCAGATAAGTGATGCATTAATAGATCATTTTTTGGCCTTCGATCCCCAATCGAAAGTAGCCTGTGAAACCTTGGTTACTACAGGGCAGGTGGTTCTTGCTGGGGAGGTTAAGTCTAATGTGTATTTGGACGTACAGAAGATTGCCAGGGATGTCATTAACCGAATTGGTTATACCAAAGGCGAATACCAGTTCGACGGAAACAGTTGCGGAGTTCTTTCTGCCATCCACGAGCAGAGTGACGATATTAACCGTGGGGTGGACCGTGACACCAAAGAAGAGCAAGGAGCCGGGGATCAGGGAATGATGTTTGGTTATGCTACCCGTGAAACCGATAACTATATGCCTTTGGCATTGGATCTTTCGCACCGAATATTGAAAGAACTGGCTGAAATGAGAAGGGAAGGTACCGAAATTCCTTACCTACGCCCAGATTCCAAGAGTCAGGTAACCATAGAATACAGTGATGACAATAAACCTGTCCGTATCGACTCTATCGTAGTGTCTACGCAACACGACGAATTCGACTCCAACGACGAGGCGATGTTGACCAAAATAAAGGACGACATCATCAACATATTAATTCCACGGGTAAAAGCGCAATCCAAGCCTGAAATCCAAGCCTTGTTTAGTGATGATATTACCTACCACATCAACCCTACAGGGAAGTTTGTAATTGGTGGACCGCACGGAGACACAGGTCTTACGGGACGTAAGATCATCGTGGATACCTACGGTGGAAAAGGTGCTCACGGTGGTGGAGCGTTTAGTGGAAAAGATCCAAGTAAGGTAGACCGCTCAGCGGCTTACGCGACAAGGCATATTGCCAAAAACTTGGTAGCTGCCGGACTGTGTGACGAAATCTTGGTACAAGTAAGTTACGCCATTGGTGTGGTAGAACCTATGGGAATCTTTGTAGACACCTACGGAACTTCCAAAGTTGATTTAACGGATGGTGAAATTGCACAGAAGGTTTCCGAAATTTTCGACATGCGTCCTGCGTCCATCGAAGAGCGTTTAAAACTGCGCCAACCCATGTATTCCGAAACGGCTGCCTATGGTCATATGGGTCGTACCAATGAGGTAGTAAGCAAAACCTTTGTTACTCCTAACGGAGAAAGCAAGACTATGGATGTAGAATTGTTTACTTGGGAAAAATTAGACTATGTGGATAAGGTGAAAGGGGCTTTCGGGCTTTAAAATCTTATTTCCAATACTATAAAAACGATCCCCTCTTTCGAGGGGATTTTTTATTTAGATAATGTTGTGATTTTTTGCTTTTTGTACGGCTTCAATCTTACTGTGCACCTGTAATTTTTTGTAGATATTTTCTATGTGTTTTCTAACAGTACTGGGCGACAAAAACAAGTTGTCGGCAATACTGGTGTAGCTTAGCCCTGTGCTTAATTGTTCCAGCACTTCTATTTCCCGCTTGGACAGGGAAATTTCCTCTTTGTCCTTCTGGTTTTCGATGTTTAAGGGATTGCGAAGCAGTTTTAGGGTTTTAAGAGCAATGGAAGGATTCATGGCCGCACCTCCATTGAGGGTTTCTTTGATGCCTTTGTAGAGCCCCTCAGGGTCTATCTCTTTCAACAAATAACCATCGGCCCCAGCTTTTATGGAATTGAAGATGTGCTCATCGTTATCGAAAGCAGTTAGCATAATGATTTTAATCTGCGGATATTTTTGCTTCACCACCTGAGTAGCCTCAATACCATTGAGCACAGGCATCTCTATGTCCATTAGTATTACATCGAGGTTGTGATTGTCTTCCAGTTTTGTGAGGAGCTCACTACCGTTTAATGACGTGTGCTTGATTGCTACATCTTCAAAAAAGGACAGCTTTTCTTTAATAGCATGTATTAAAAAAGTGTTGTCGTCTACAATGGCTACTTTCAGTTTCATAGTTCGCAATCGGTTTGAATTTTTAATGCCTCCCTTAGGTTCTGCAACAAAAAATCGTAGGTGTTCAACCCTCTTTGCCTGTTAGCTATCTGCCCTCTGTGTATTTCGATCATATGATCCATGCTTTTTATCTTTTCAGAAAACATCCGCCTCAACCTACGATTCTGAAACCAGAACAACCCTATTAAAAAAGTGCAAACGGCACCTACAGTTAATAGCAATAGAAAAGGGACTCCCGTTATTAGTTTCATTCTTTAAAGATAGTCTTCCTTTTGCTACGCAAGCATACGTCATTTGCCGTATTTAAAGTTGAGTTCCACCTGGGTTCCCTTCCTTTCTTGGGAGGTTACCTCAACCGTACCATTTACATCCCGCGCCCGTTTTTTCATATTGGTTAAACCATTCCCTTTTTCCACGGTTTCCATATTGAATCCTTTTCCATCGTCGGTAATGGTTACTCCCATCTTACCATCTGTCTTTCTTGAAATGGTCACATCAATTTTACGGGCATTGGCATATTTAAGGGCATTGTTTACGGCTTCTTGGATAATGCGGTACACATTCATCCCTTGGATGGAAGTGAGCAATGTATCCTTAGCAATGCTATCTTCTGTTTTAAAACTAAATTCGATCTGGTCACTCGCTCCTCCCGCTTGGTCAATAAAATTAGCAATGCGTGTTTGGAGATCCTCGAAAGAAATCTCAGTTTTATTCATGGCCCAAATGGTATCGCGCAACTCATAAATGGTTTGGGTAGTAAACTCACTTATCTTGCCTAGTTTTTGGGTTACTTTTTCGTTTTCATCTTTCAACCCAAATTTCAGGTTATCTACAGACGAAGTAACGAAGGTGAGTTGCGATCCAATATTGTCATGCAGATCCCGGGAAATACGAAGCCTTTGTTCTTGCAGTTTGTTTTGGGTCTCGATCTTGGCCAATGCGGCTTTTAGTTCTCCTTCCTTCTGAAGCTGTCGGTTTTTTAGTTTCTGTCTGCTTACAAGTAAATATCCAAGTAATGCCAAGGTAAGTGCCAAGCCAAACCCACCAAATATCCAAGTGTTTTTTCTTCGTACCTGAAGGTCTTTTTCAGCCAATTCGGCACGTTGCGAAAGAATTTCCTTTTCCTTTTTTTCGGTTTGGTATTTAGTCTCCAACTCATTCACCCTATTCTTTACATCTACCGAAGCAACCGAATCCGATAAAGCCACACGGGCCTTGTAGTAGTTCAAAGCTTCCTTATAATTGCTCTGTCTTTGGTGCAAACGACTCAGTAAATATAGAGTTCGCCTTCTAATATTCACATCTTTTATTCGGGTTGCGATGTCCAATCCCTGTACTAAATACTTTTCTGCTTCTTTGTATTCTTTTTTGAATTGATAGGTATCCCCTAAGTTTATTGAGGCTGTCATCATGGCGTTCAAGTCATTCAATTCTTCGCTTCGCTTCAATGCCAACTTTCCGAACCTAATCCCTTCATCGAAGTCTTCTACTGTAGTATGTATCAATGCCAAATTGATATAGGAAATCGTAACTCCCCGGTCGTAATTGGATGCTTCGCTAAGTCGCAATGCTTCTTCATAATACATTTTGGCTGTATCCAATTTTTCCATGCTCAATAGCTTGATCCCATGCCTTCGGTAAACATTGCCAAGGTTGTGATAGGAAGCCACTGTTCCCGTAACATTGCCCACACGTTTTTTGATGTCTACAGATTTCAGAAAATATTCTTTGGCATTTTCGTAGTCTTGAAGACCGTGATGCACCAAACCAATATTATTATAAGACTTGGCTACTCCATTTAAATCACCAATTTCTTCCGAAATATCGGCCGAAAGAATATGCATGTTGATGGATTCTTCGAATTTGCCTACGTAATCGTAAATGAGAGCCAAGTTATTGTAGCAAATAGCGAGATCTTCTTTGTACCCCTTAGGCTCTATATACGCTATGGCTTCCTTAAAAAGGGTTTCGGAAGTTTCGTAATCGGTAAGCCCCAAAGCCCGGAGTCCTTTTAAGATTAGATAGGTGCTGTACAATTGATAGTCCTCTTCAGCATCTATTAAAGGTTCGACTACTGTTAGGTAATGTTGTACCGAATCGAAGCGAGTTTTATCGTCATAAACCCTTGCCAATCCCAAATACGCTTTTGCAAGTAATTTATCGTCATCTACCTGATTTGCATAACGCTCAATCCTATGATAAATAACCTTTGACGAATCTAAATTTACTTCGATATATTGTTTTGCAAGGTCATTTAAAAGGGCAATCCTTTGATCTGGTTCTGTGGTTTTCTGTATCACCGAATTCAAACTGTCTATCCGCTCCACCTTGTCCTGGGCAACTAAAAATTGAGCGCATAGCAATGCACCACAGAGTAAACTGAAAAATTTCGGGGTCATCTTCTAGAGGTTAATTAGTTACAACAATTTACAAAATATATGGATATCGATTCCTTACAGACTCTAATCCATATATTTTGTATAGAGTCTATTTCAAGCTTTTGGTCAATACTCCATTGTTCCATTCCCCAATTTGTTGTTTTAAATCCTTGTCGTGATAATAACCACGTCCTTGGTATTTTCCATTTTGCCAAAGTCCTCCGTAATAGGCTTTATCATTGAAGAAATAGCGCCCCTGTCCATGAAACTGTCCTTGGGAGTTAAACATCCCTGCATAACTGTCGCCACTGGTAAAGGAATAGAAGCCCATATGCATGGTTCCATTTTTAAAATACCCCGTATAGGTGTCGCCATTGCTCCACTTATAGCGACCGTATGAATTTTGACAATCGCCAGCTATACATCCCGTTTCTACTTTGTTGTCATAAAAATCATAAGGCGTTGATATGGATCCGTTCTGGTAATACCCCCGTTCCCACTTATCATTGATTTTGCAATAACCGTCACCATTCATCTTTCCATTTCGGTACATCCCTGTTCTGCTATCGCCACTATCGGCCAGATACACCCCAAAGCCGTCCTGTTGGTTATCCTTCCAGAAACCTATGTGCTTTCCTGTACCTTTCCAATAGTACATTCCATAACCGTTTCTTTTTCCGTTTTTCCAGAATCCTTCATAATAATCGCCCCCTCCATAGGTCTTGTATCCCCAACCGTTTTGGCAATCGCCAGAACAATTGGAAGAGGTTGTAGTTGTTGAAGAAACACTGGAAGGTGTATTAACCTGAGGGGTATTTACCGAACTGGGTGAAGACGAAGATTCCTCTCCAAAGTACACATAGCTTTTATCCGAGCTTACCTTCCCGAATTTATCCAAAAAGCTTAGCGGATTACCATGTTTATCATACCTCATGTTCGCGTTTTTGGTCTCTCCACAATACTCTCCATCCTTATAATAACTTACGTATCTACTTTCTGCCTTTTCGGGATTGGAAGACTTGTAGTGCGAACTCACTTTAAGATACCCTCCTTCTTTGGTATATGTGTACGTAGTGGTAGAAGTTTCATTAATAGCATTGTAAAACCCTTCACTTTTTACCAAACGGTTTTGACTATCGTAGGTATAGCGGTTCTGTAGTTCGTTATCTTCCAACCTATACTTTTCCTTTAAATTTCCGTTGGAATCGTAACTATATTTTTCCCCTATATTCAATGAAGTTGCTTTTATAAGCACATTTTTACCTTGATCTAGGATCACGTTGTAGGTTACTGGGCTCCCAGCATAGGTACTCACTATTTTGTAAAGGTTATTGGAAGAATCGTAATGGAAATCGGTTGTTAAACCCAATAGGCTCTCGTCCTTAACCAGGTATCCCTTCTCGTTAAAATGGAATGTACCCAACCAATCCTTGTACTGCTTTACGGGACCCTTTAAATTGAATTGACTTATATGATACCTCGTTGAAAAAGGATTTAAAGGTGCAGCATCACTCCGCTTCTCTTGTCCTATTACACTAGCAGGCAATAGGATGATGATTGCTAAAAATTGAATTAGTGTTTTCATAATTGAAAGTTTTTATGCGTTTTTTAAAAAAAGAGGCTGCCGTTGATAACAGCCCCTTTTACCTACCACAAATACTCCTCTTCCCTAACATGGCTAGTTAGTTAAATCGTAGGCGTAAATGGAATTGGAGTTCGCTTTGTAATACAAGATCCCACCAAAATCATCCACTGTATATTCCGGTTTTTTATCTTTTAAAATGATTTCTTTCTCTGTGGCTCCCGTATCCTTGTTTACCTTTATTAAGCCTACTCCATCGTCCAACTTGGTTAAGATAAACTGTGCATTTTCGGTAGCCGAAGTCGCTTTAAAGCGTTTTAGCATCTCGGCTATGGAAGCACCCGATGCCATCGCCATACCATCACCAAAATCGGCATAGGTCTCTCCCCTGGATGTGTACTGTCCCAATCGGTTTCTATTTCGATTGGCCTCTGCATAGGCGGCAGTTGCAGTAGCTGCCGAAGCTACAGCTAAGGCTCCCATTAAGATAGCCCCAAAAGCACTCTTTCCTGGTGCACGGTGGTACTCATGCCAACCGGGTTGTCCTTCCCAGTCCAACAACATCATGTTCTGGTCGCTGGTCAATAAAATACCCCCATCCCTAACTTCTACGCCCGTAGGGTCTTCTTTTCCATCGAACTTGGACTCTGCCAAGGTGGAAACTTCCCCTGAATTCGCATTTACGGCGAAGAGCTTTTCATCGGCGCTAATAAGGTACCGTTGGTTTTTCGCATCATAGTCCGAAGAAACCGCATCGGCCCTTTTGTACTTAAGGGGTTTGTTCCAAACCTGCTCTCCAGTACTTAAATTTACAATATTTGCGTCTTCTGACGTAATATAGATCAAACCTTGCGGTGTATCGGCCATGGTTAGGATGTTTTCGCCCGTCTTAAGAGGCTTCTTGAATAGGGTCTTTCCTTCAAAAGAAATCTTATTGATTCCCCCTTCGTAAATCCCAAACAGGATCCCATCGTCCATGATATAAAAATGCTGTACATACCCTTTGGTTTTAGGGGCCTTTTCCCAAAGATCATCTCCATTGGCAGCACTTAGGAAGGCTATTTTGGATTCGGACCGCCCCGAAGCCAGTTTCATGAGTTTGGACTTTCCAGAATTGTCCACATTGCTTACAATGGCCAATCCCTGTGGAAGGATTTCGAAATTCACTACCCTTCCTTTCACTTTATGTGGATCTGCCCACAGCAAAGTACCATTGGCCCCAATTTTATGCACTTTTGTGTTGTTTCCATTGGCTGCCACTTCAAAACCATAGATTTCCTGTTCGGTGTCATCGGCAACCATCCACTTAATATCGTCGGATTTGGTGGTCCATTCTATGGTCCCCGTCTCCATATTTATTTTTTTAAGAGATTTGGTGGTTGGGATAATAAGTCCACTCTTTAGCATAAGGGGTCTTCCACTTACAGTTTCCGATCCTTTAAACTTAAAAAAACTCTCCTGTTTTCCTGTGTTTAGGTCGTATACCGCTACTGCCGAGGCATATTTTTCTTTGGCTTTTCGCTGTCCACTTACCACTAATTTGTTTTGTGGCATCATAACATCGCAGGTCATGATCATTTTCCATCCGTTGTCCTCGGTACTGAACAGTTTTTTACCAGAAATATAATCGATCACTGCTTTTTTGGTAGTCATTGCCCCAAAACCTGTTTGCCCTACAACCACATAGGGTGCTCTGGGCACAAAAAATAGCTCTTCGGGCTTTACACGGCCATAGTCGGTAAAATTGAAAAGAAGATCGCTGCTTCCTGGCTTTATACCTACCAATCCATCATTGGTTGCCACTACCATGGTTCCACCTTCGGTAAGGGTCATTTCGTTTATTTTAGCGCCCACTTCGTACTTATAATCGGGTGTCTCGGCGCGCTGCGCAACGGCAAAGGAAAAAAACAATCCCGCTAGGATAACCATTGCCTTTTTTAACGTTGAAGATTTCATAATTGCGGTTTTTAAAGTTGATGTTCCAAAGGTGTAAAACCATCGTTATCAATTCAATACGGCAATTGCCCTATTATGGCGTATACGATAGGCTTTGTAAACAAAAAAAGACCGAAAGCAAGACAACGCCTTGCTCCCGGCCACGCATAAAAACCTCAACGTATGAGATTCTTTATACCGTATTAGTTATCGAAAGACACTTTAAATTGCCCTTCGGTGATCATTTTTGTAGACATATCGGCTGCGTTATAGCCTTCGAAAGAAAAAGTCCCTTCAGCGCCATTCTCATCCTGAGCCGTTACATTGATCTGTCCTGCTTGCAGTCCACCCACGGCAGCAGTTGCTAAATTGGAAGCCCAAACATTGGCTGTGGTACCGTTTAACTCCCCATATTGAATTAAGTTAGGGTTGGAAAGGTCATCCCCAGTAGTATAGGTACCTGTTCCATTGTAGTTCATAATGGTGAAATTGATAAAATCACCATTATTGGTGCTTCCTTGTGCCGTGAGTAAGGTAGTCCCGTTATTTGTACTCATGGTGGCACCGATCAAGGTTGCGGGATCGGTAGAAGCTGCAAAATCTGCCCCGTCTATTTTAGCGGAAAAGGATTCTCCCCCTCCATTTGTTCCTGAATTTCCAGAATCTCCAGAATCGTCATCGTTACTGCAGGATACCAATGCTGCAGCAAATACAAATAGAAATAATACTTTTTTGAACGTTTTCATAATTGTTGGGTTTTGTATTAGTATGGTACAAAGTTGCACCACCCCAACAGGCAATTCAATACGACAATTGACGTATTATGAGAAAGATACGTGTGGAAGTTTGGCGGTAAGCTTTTCTATTTTTTCGGCCAATCCTTTTAAAAATGCTTGGTGTTCTGGGCTTTCTGGATGAAAAGGCTTGTGGGATAATCCTTTTTGAATGCTATCGATCTCTTTTAGAAACGGAGCTGTCCCTGGAGCTATCCAAACCTTCGAAAACCGATCCCAAATGATCTCAATGGCTGTTTCATTGGGATGAATTAGGTCTTTTGTATAAAACCGATAGTCCCGCAATTCGTCCATCATAATTTCATAGGACGGAAAGTAATGCGTGGCTTCTGTAGATGCCACTACCTCATGAATGGCACTAATCAACTGGGATTTGCTTCTGTTATTGGCTATCAAGCCTTCTTTGGTATGACGCACTGGCGAAACCGTAAACAGCAATTGTACTTTGGGATTAGCTTTCTGTATCGCAACAAGCATCTCCTGGATTGTTGCACAAATAGTAGGGATGGAAAGTAATTCTTTTGAAAATTCTCTTTGAGGCACCTTATGGCAATTCGCCACAATTTTTTCAGTAGCATTAAGGCGGTGTACCCAAGCGGTTCCAAAACTGAAAATGATATGGGAACTCTGTTCCAAAGCTTCACGCAATTGAGTCACCAACCCGTTTAGCTGTTTCAAATAAGCATCCTTTTCCGTATTGAAAACAAGGGAATGCACTTCGAAAGAATGCCATATGCCGTCTTTTTGAAAAACATCTTTTTCAGAAAACAGATTCCCCTCCAAAGCCCTTTTTACCAATTTGGCAATGGAAACAGGGTTGAAAAGGATCCCAAAAGGATTTTGAAGGTTTCTGAATTTGAAGTACTCTAGTTTGTCCCCTATATGCTCTGTAAAGCAGGAACCCAACAACATCACCCTGGAATCATAATCTATCTGATTCTTTTCTGGGTTTAGCTGTATTTGGGTCTGTAGGTCCAAATCAATTTAAAAATGCCTTTGCTGCTTCGAGGGCTTCTGAAATCCCTGCTGGGTTTTTCCCTCCAGCAGTTGCAAAGAAGGGTTGTCCCCCTCCTCCTCCTTGGATGTGTTTCCCAAGTTCGCGAACAATCTGTCCTGCATTCAGTTCCTTGCTAGCCACCAATTCCTTAGAAATATAGCAGGTAAGCAACGCTTTGCCATTGGCGTTGGAACCGAAAACAACAAATAGGTTGTCTATCTCTCCCCCTAGTTCGAACGCAAGATCTTTCAAGCCACCCGCATCCAAGTCCAATTCCTTAGCCAAAAACTGAATGCCGTTTATTTCGGTGATTTCAGATTTAAGATCGCCTTTCAGGTTCTTGGCCTTATCCTTCAACAAGTGCTGAATCTGCTTCTGAAGTTCGTGGTTCTCTTCCTGTAATTTCTGAATGGAAGCGGCTGGGTCCTTGGCATTGTTCAACAACTTCTGAACGCTCTTTAGGTTTTCACTTCGGTTCACAAAATAGTCCTTGGCAGCATCGCCCGTAATAGCTTCAATACGGCGAATTCCACTAGCCACGGCTCCTTCAGAGGTAATGATAAAGTGCCAAATGTCCTGCGTACAATCTACATGGGTTCCCCCGCATAGTTCCACAGATTTCCCGAATCGGATGGAACGCACTGCATCTCCATATTTTTCACCAAACAGGGCAAGAGCTCCTTCATCCAGAGCTTGCTGGAAAGGAATATTGCGCTTCTCTTCCAACAGAATGCCTTCACGGATCCGAGCATTTACAAAGTCTTCCACTTGTCGCAATTCTTCATCGGTTACTTTCCCGAAGTGCGAAAAATCGAAACGCATGTTCCTACTGTGTACCATGGATCCTTTTTGGGTTACATGATCGCCCAATATGTTTCGTAATGCT
This sequence comes from Flavobacteriaceae bacterium, assembly GCA_028281065.1. Lineage (GTDB taxonomy): Bacteria > Bacteroidota > Bacteroidia > Flavobacteriales > Flavobacteriaceae > Aureisphaera. The sequence continues at coordinate 14,743 of JANQKN010000082.1, forward strand.
TGGTGTAATAAGTGCGTTGCTGTATGGTTGGAAGCGGTTCTAAACCGTTGTTTTTTATCCACGACAGCCTTGAATTTCTCTTCGGGGTGACGGGGAAGGTTCTTGGCAAAATGTACGATAAGGTTGTTTTCCTTTTTGGTATCTACAATATAAACCACTTCTCCATTGGAAGCTTCCAGATATCCTTTATCGCCTACCTGTCCCCCACCTTCGGGGTAAAAGGGCGTGAGGTTAAATACCAACTGGAACAGTTCGCCTTCTTTTTTGCTCTCTACCTTTCGGTAACGGGTAATTTTCACATCGGCTTCCAACATATCATAACCTACGAATTCTTCTTCGGCATCGTCCATAAGAATTACCCAATCGCCAGTTTCTACTTTGGTAGCAGCTCGGGAGCGATCTTTTTGTTTCTGAAGTTGGACCTTAAAACCTTCCTCATCCAAATCGTACCCGCGTTCCCTTAGGATTAGGGCCGTAAGATCGATAGGAAAACCATAGGTATCGTATAATTCGAAAGCCTTTGCGCCAGTTACTTTTTTGTCTTGAGTGTTTTTTATCACATTTTCCAGCAATACCAAGCCTTGATCCAAGGTACGCAAGAAGGAAACTTCTTCTTCCCGGATTACATTGGTGATCAAGTTTTTCTCTGAAACCAACTCTGGGAAGGACTTACCCATCTGCTTTACCAGTGTAGGAACCAACTTATGGATAAAGGGCTGCTTGGTATCCAGAAAAGTGAATCCATAGCGGATGGCCCTTCTTAAAATACGGCGTATTACATAGCCTGCTCCAGAATTACTGGGCAATTGCCCATCGGCAATGGAAAAAGCCACAGCACGTACATGGTCGCTAATTACACGAATGGCAATGTCTATTTTTTCGTCTTTTCCGTAAACGGTTTTGGTAACTGCTTCCACTTCGCGGATAAGCGGGGTAAATACATCGGTATCGTAATTACTCTGCTTGCCTTGCAATACCATACAAAGACGCTCGAAGCCCATTCCTGTATCTACATGCTGTTCAGGGAGGGATTCCAGGCTTTTGTCCGCCTTACGGTTGTATTGCATGAATACGAGGTTCCAAATCTCTACCACTAGAGGATGGTCTTTATTTACCAAGGAAGCCCCGTCCACTTTGGCTTTTTCTTCTGCTGAACGAAGGTCTACGTGAATCTCGGAACAGGGACCACAAGGTCCTTGATCGCCCATTTCCCAGAAGTTGTCGTTTTTATCGCCATCTATAATACGGTCTTCGGCAATGAGCTCTTTCCAAAAGTCGTAGGCTTCGGTATCGCGCTCCAGACCTTCGGATTCGTCACCTTCAAAAATGGTTACGTAGATAATGTCTTTATCGATCTTAAAGACCTCGGTTAAAAGTTCCCAAGCCCACGCAATGGCTTCTTTTTTGAAATAATCGCCAAAACTCCAATTCCCCAGCATTTCGAACATGGTATGGTGGTAGGTATCCATCCCCACTTCTTCCAAATCGTTGTGCTTTCCACTTACCCGCAGGCATTTTTGGGTATCGGCAACACGTTTGTTGGCGGCTTCTTTGTTTCCGAGGAAAAATTCTTTGAACTGATTCATCCCTGCATTGGTAAACATCAATGTAGGGTCGTCCTTAACGACCATAGGGGCCGAAGGGACAATAGCATGTGTTTTCGATTCGAAAAATTTCAAAAATTGGCTTCGTATGTCGGAAGAAGTCATAAAAATCGATTAATTGAATTTACGTATATTGTAGGACCAAACAATTTCTATATTTGCCCAGCGTTACACAAATAGTTAGCGCTTTCTATCAACCGCAAAAATAGGACTTTTTATTTATGTCTAAGGTAAAATATTACTACGATAGTGACACCCTATCCTATCGGAAAATAGAGCCCAAAAAAGGGCGAAAATTTGGTTTTGCAGCGCTTTTCATTGTAGCTGCCGCACTTTGTGGTTTTCTAGCCTTACTTGTTTTATACAACATCCCCGGAATAGAGACCCCAGAAGAGAAATCGTTAAAGCGCGAATTGGCCAATATGGAGTTCCAGTACGAAATCCTGAATCGGAAAATGGAACAGGCTGAAACCGTTTTGGAAGACCTTGCCAACCGCGACAACAACCTATACCGCGTTTATTTTGAAGCCAATCCTATTCCCGAAGAACAGCGAAAAGCCGGTTTTGGAGGTATTAACCGATATAAGGAACTTGAGGGATATGATAACTCCAAGCTCATCATAAATTCCAGCAAACGCCTCGATGTATTGACCAAGCAAATTGTGGTACAATCCCTATCGTTGGACGAAATCAAAAAACTGGCCGAAGAGAAAGAAAAGCTATTGGAAGCCATTCCCGCTATACAACCCGTAAACAACGAAGACCTTACCCGTATGGCTTCTGGATATGGTTATAGAACCGATCCTTTTACCAAAGCCAGGAAGTTCCACCATGGAATGGATTTTACTGCTCCAAGGGGAACTCCGGTATATGCCTCGGGAAATGGAGTTGTAACTAGAGCAGATAATTCGGCATCGGGATATGGGAAACACATCCGTATCGATCATGGTTTTGGCTACCAAAGCCTCTATGCCCATTTATACAAATACAACGTACGAAAAGGCCAGAAAGTAAAACGGGGCGACCTTATTGGTTTTGTAGGGAGCACAGGACGAAGTGAGGCTCCGCACTTACACTACGAAATTTTTAAGGACAACGAGCGCATTAACCCCATTAACTTTTACTACGGAAACTTGAGCCCAGAGGAATTTGCAGACCTCCTTAAAAAGTCGCAACAAGAAAACCAATCCTTGGATTAATGCATGTAGAACTTCCAGAAAAGCGGTATTACAGTATTGGCGAAGTAGCCAATGCTTTTGAGGTGAATACTTCCTTAATACGTTTTTGGGAAAAGGAGTTCGATGTATTGAAACCCAAGAAAAACGCCAAAGGAAACCGAAAGTTTACCCCAGAAGATATCAAGAACCTGGAACTTATCTATCATCTAGTGAAGGAACGGGGATTTACTTTGGAAGGCGCCAAGACCCACTTAAAGGAAAATAAGCAACAAACTCTTGACAAATTCGATATTATTCGCAAACTGGAGACCGTAAAAGCCGAATTATTGAAAATCAAGGATCATCTTTAATCTATTCTGTCGTATTCATCGTTTTAAGGTAAAATGCCCCCTAAAGGTCTTTTCCTGTCCTTCTTCGGTATAATCTACCCGAAACCAATAATCGCTGGAAGGGAGCGGGTTGCCATGATAGGTACCATCCCAACCCAAGGAATTGGGTCGTAATTCTGTCAATAATTTCCCAAACCGATCGAAAATATAGATCTGTGCCGTTGGATCCATGGCTTCCAAATCGAAAATATTCCAAGTATCATGGTATCCATCTTGATTGGGTGTAAGCAACTTTGGATAATCCACAATATTAAATGATACGACAACACTTCCACATCCGGTAGTGTCTTTAATGAGCAAGTTATGACTTCCTGAAGGGACATCCTCAAACCGTCCTTCTTGTTGAAAAGCCCCATCATCCAAACGGAACACATAGGTGCCCAAGCCTTCTACTGTGGCTTCAACAATACTGTTTTCTGCAAAGAAATTGCTAATTACATCCACTTCATATTCAATAGGAGGTGAAGAAGCTACAACTTGTGTGTCCAAAGAAACAGAACATTCGTTTACTAAATCACTAATGTTAACACTATATGTTCCTTCTTGGGTTGGGCTAATACCGGGATTGGTTTCTCCTTCAAGTTCCTGGCCATTCAAAAACCATTGAAATTGAAAACTGCCAGATGGCAATCCCGTCTGTATAAGGACTGGAGAAGGTTCCCCTTCTTCTTCAGTAATGACATCGCCATTTTCGTCCACACAGATACGGTAAAGTTCATCTAAAGCAATCACGGGTATGGACCTGACAATTAAGTTTAAGGTAGTAATGTCGAAACAATTGGTGTTTCCAGCTGCAATACGAACAAAAATCTGCTGGGGATTGGAGATGTTTTCATACATATCAGGCAATGGATTTATGCCTTCTTGGGCATCTAGCAATGTCTCGTAAAAGGTAACCGTAAATATGGATGGGTCCTGCCCTTGTAGTATGTCTTCAATAACATCAGGATTTTGTAGATCGAAAATCATTCTGCCATCAGCTTCCCCTATTTCACATTGTACATAGTCGCTTGGGTTTCCTGCTACGGGTATGGGGGCAAATTCGACCAAAATATCGTCATCGACCACACAACCCGAACTTAGGGTTCCCCGTAACCGATAAGTCCCTGGGGTATCTACGAACAAGTAACTGGTGGTAGCTTCGGTAATAATTTCGAACACCATGGTATCTGGGTTCTGTGCAAACCACTGGTAGGTAATGGTCTTGTCGGGTTCCACCCCTATCTCAATCCCTTCGGTTCCTACGCAAGGGGCACTGCCATTTTCGAGCGAAAGGTCCTCTCCCAGTTCTATTCCTATGTTGAAGGTATTACCCCCAATAAATACAGCTGTATCAAACAGAGTATCCCTAGAGTCTGCTACCACCAATTTTATGGTGTATTCGGTGCCATTTTCCACATCCCCGATGGCGGTTAGTATGACTGTTTGTCCATTAAAATCGGTTGGGGAGGCTTCGCGATCCCGAAAGGGTGGAAAGTTATAGGTGCCAAAAAAGTCTTCGTTCCTAGCCGGACAGCCATCGGACACATCCGAAATGGGTACTTCCGGATGAATATTCGTTACAGTAATGGGAATACTGGTCCCAGGTAAAACGGCTAGGTTCTGGACCTCTCCCGTATCCCTATTGGTTAGGATAAAGGCAAAAGAATCGGAAAAATCGCATTCGAAATCTTGGTTGTACTCTTCGGAAGCTAAAATAAAGTCGAAACTAATTCGGTTGGAAAGGGGCACAAACCGAAACTCTATGGAACTCGCGTTGAAGGTTTCTTCTACATTGGTGATTTCTTCCAAATCCTCATCACCTATCCAAGCAGCTGTTCCATCACTGTCTGGGACATCATCGTTGGGACCACTAGCTTTAAAGACTTCGCCTGTGCTTAGAATAACCCCCGTTTCGAAAGGAAAACCCGAACCGTCTGCATAAAAAACACCAATACCGTTGCCTTCGTTATGATCCGTTCCTGTGTTGGAATCGAACAGCGAAACTTCTGCGCAGGGACTGTTAATTAGAATATCCTCGACCATTTCCTGAACGGTAAGGGTTTCGTCTATGGTGATTTGGGACAAGGCCAGCCCTCCCGTAAAAAGGAATATGACAAGAATCCAACGTTTCATAACAATTACAGAAAGATAAGGAGAAATTGCCCGCTAGCTAAGCAGAATAACCCCGTTTACTTAAATTTAACGCTTGGAGTCGCTTTAATCCACCCTGAATGGTTATTTTTTCCTGAAGTATATCGTTAACGGAACCCCAGTGTAATCAAAATGTTCCCGTAGCTTATTTTCAATAAATCGCTTGTACGGATCCCTTAGGTATTGGGGTAAATTACAGAAAAATGCAAAGCATGGGTGTGGGGTAGGTAGCTGTGTACAGAATTTAATCTTTACATATTTCCCCTTGTATGCTGGAGGAGGTGTTGCCTGTATAATGGGCAACATGGTATCGTTCAATATCGATGTTTTAACCTTTTTGCTTCTTCGTTTATGTACGTCTACAGCAGTTTCTATCGCTTTATAAATACGTTGCTTTGTTAATGCAGACATAAAAACAATAGGGATATCGGTAAAGGGTTCGCATTGCTTTCGGATATAGGTTTCGAACTCCTTAACGGTATGGGTTTCCTTTTCTACCAAATCCCACTTATTCGCCAAAATAACGACCCCTTTGTTGTTCCGCTGTGCCAACCAAAAGATGTTTTGTACCTGTCCATCGAATCCTCTTGTGGCATCGAACACCAAAATAACGACATCGCAATGCTCAATGGCACGAACACTCCTCATTACGGAGTAAAACTCGAGGTCTTCTTTTACTTTGCTTTTTCTTCGGATTCCCGCAGTATCGACCAAGTTGAACTCGAACCCAAAACGATTGTATCGGGTGTCGATACTATCCCTTGTGGTTCCTGCTATATCGGTTACCACAAAACGGTCTTCACCAATCAATGCATTGATAAACGATGATTTCCCTGCATTGGGGCGGCCCACTACCGCAAACCGCGGAAGTTCTTCTTCCTCTTTTTGGGGTTCGTCGGGAAGTACCTTAACCAAGTCATCTAAAAGTTCCCCACTTCCACTTCCATTGATACTGGAAATGGTATAGTATTTTTCCACTCCAAGGGAATAGAACTCCACAGCATCGTTCTGCCGATTGGCACTGTCTACTTTGTTTACCGCCAAGAAGAAAGGTTTTTTGCTTTTTCGTAGGAGTTGAGCTACTTCTTCGTCCATGCCGGTGACACCTGTTTCTACGTCTACCATAAAGATGATGGCATCGGCTTCGTCGATGGCCAGCTCTACCTGCTTATCGATTTCGGCTTCGAAGATATCGTCACTACCCACTACATAACCCCCGGTATCTATCAAGGAGAATTCCTTGCCGTTCCAATCACTCTTTCCATAATGACGGTCTCTGGTCACTCCACTTACCGAATCCACAATGGCTTCGCGTCGCTGGATTAAACGGTTAAAGAAAGTGGATTTTCCCACATTGGGTCTTCCTACAATGGCTACAATACTCATGTTACTCAAATTGACTGCAAAAATACTATTTCCAAGGCAGCTAGCTTACTTTTCGTTCAAAATATCCTCTAAAAGTGACTTTTATCATCTTTAGGAAGTAAATATTGCGGTTATATTGAAACCATGAAGCAACCAAAGGATATCGCAAATGAAATTATACTAAGGCCCCGCTTTAAAATGGAACTGCCCCATTCAAAAGAATTTGTTCTTAGATTGTTTGAAGAAGCCCAGAAAACCACAAAAGAGTTTGTTGTTCACTGTATTGATGACCATATTTTCATTAAAATCCCAAAAGAAAAGCAACATTTTTGGTCCCCACAATTGGACTTAGAAATTATTGAAGATGATGATCGCACAAGTACATTACGAGGGCTTTTTGGTCCTAAAC
>JANQKN010000095.1 GCA_028281065.1 Flavobacteriaceae bacterium
GACAACATTTCGTCTCTCGTAATAATGTAATGAGGGTTGAGTTGTTGCACAGTGTACTTGCCCTCGACTTTAGTGTCGTGAGTGGTGGCTTGGTTTTCTTGGGCCACTTCCCCATGGGAAATGATATTTAGGACCAATGCCATGATTAATTTAACTAACGTGCTCATTTTCTGATTGATTTATTGATGATTGTGATTCGTTTTCTTCTTTTTCTTCCTGTTCGTCTTCGTTGGTTCTGATAAATGAAATGCTCAACGGGTACTTGTAAAGTTGTCCCCTGTTGGCATGAATGGTTGCTTGTATCACTGAATAGAGTTCAAAAACAAACATACCCAGTAGCATTACAACTACAACAAGGAATAGAATTAGGTAACCCGATAGGCTGCGTACATCGTGATAGGTTACTTCGTGCACGTGGTCGTCTATAACATCCACCAAGCTTACAAAGTCTGAAGCAAATATCACGAAAAAGGGCAGGCATAGGATCCCAATCCCTAAACTGTATAATAGGATACTTAATTGAAAGTTGATGGCTTCCCTGCCGTGTTCCCTTACAAAAGGTTTGTCCTTATTGGTAGTCCACAATAGTAGAGGTGCCAAGAAGTTTCCGAAAGGAAATATATATTTCGTAAAGGTGGAAAGGTGCATTATTGCAGCCACATTTTTATGATTTTCGGTCGGGGTAGTTTCCATTGTCAATTATTTTCTTATGCAAATATATGTCTAAAGTCAGGTATTATGTTACGCATAGTACTAAAATTTAACAAAACGTTAACAAATTTAAGTTTGTAATACCTTGTTTTTCAGTGTTGGTTTAAAGGATTCTGGATTTGGTTTCTTAAATAGGGAATTATAGATATATTCGTAGAAAGCGACTGTCTATGCCTTTAAAGCCTTCACAGATAAATACCTTTACCATGCTTAAACTCCCAGCTGCTTACTTTACGGGAGTTCGAGCCAGGGAGATTTCAGAAACCCATTGTATCACCACGGTAAAACACCGATGGATCAATCAAAATCCTTTTAAATCTATGTTCTGGGCCGTACAGGGAATGGCAGCTGAACTGAGCACAGGTGCCTTGGTCATGTCCTGTATCCGCCAAAGCAATGCCAAGGTGTCTATGTTGGTGGCCAATAACAAAGCCACTTTTTCTAAAAAAGCCAAGGGAAGGATCACTTTTTTATGCGAGGACGGACAAAAAATTAAAGAGGCCATTGATCAAACTGTAGCAACGGGGGAAGGGGTTACCTGCTGGATGAAGTCTATAGGAAAGGACAAAGAAGGGAACGTGGTTTCCGAATTTGAGTTTGAGTGGACGGTAAAAAGAAAAGGGAATTGACTTTCTTAAACCATTTTCAATATATCAACAAATAGGAATACATGGCGAGAATGTTTAAATGGGTACTTAAATTAACGCCCATACAAGCAGGGCTTTTACTGATTTTACTGCCAGTATTTGCAAGTGTTTTATACGGCATTATATATATAGTATCCTTTTTTATGGGGTATGAATTCTTGGTTCCCTTATTCGAAATAGCGGTCTTTATGATGTTTGGTGTTTTTCTATTATGGACTTGGGCTATATCGGTACGTATCAATAATAAAATGCTGAAAATAAACCCTAGGTTATTCAAAATAAGCTTTTTCTTATTCCTCGCTTATATACTGATCGATTTTTTAATGAGCCTGGAACTGGACTTATTCAAAAGGGGATGGTATGTAGATGTTTGGATAATCACCCTAGTAGAAATTATAGTGACTGTTTATTGGATACTTGTTTTTGTTTCATATATCTATATGGGTGTGTTTACTGGTAAGGTAATAGATGCCATGTTAGTCAGTAAGCCCAAAACACGCTACATGGATAAAATTCCCCGTTTTCTTTTGGTACTTGCTTTTCCATTGGGCATTCCTTTGCTGCAGAGACAAATTCAAGGCTATTTAGGAGAGCATAAATTGTTTGGATTTAAAGAGCAAAAACGAAGATATATAAAACCCAATCCTTTACCACCCAAAGAGAAAGTAGAAGAAAACGTAGTAGAAAAGAAAGAAGAAATAGACAAGGAAGATCCACGACGGTTTATGCCAAAACCCAGGAAATTGGAAGATGAGTAGTTTGCTTTTGAGTGGACTGTGAAACAAAAACCCTGATGCTTTTTTATATAAATTAGCGAGAGGTATTTTCAACACTAACCATGCAAACTGTTGCAAGTAATCTAAAAATTATAAAAATGAGCAGATTAGTCTTGGTTGTCTTTCTCCTTTCGTTAGTGGGTTGTTCTACAGATAGAACCATCCCCGAAATATCTGAAGCGGAAGGCAAAATACTTACTGATTTTCAAGAGATTGAAAGTAACAGCAAATTGAAAATTGCAGATAAGGATGAACCCGGGGAAAGACTCCTGTTATGTCTCACGTTTATCGATAAGGAAACTAGGGAGAACCTTCAGAGTCAATTAGTGGAATTCTATCATACGTCTAACGAAGGAAATTACGAACCCACAGACCCCAATGACGAATCTACAGCTAGGCTAAGTGGAGAGGCTACAACCAATTGCAAGGGGCAGATATACATAGAGACCATTTTACCGGGGGATTATGGAAGCTCGGCAGATAACAGACATATACATACAACTGTTTTTGGAGCTAGCCCAGAAGTATATGACATAAATTTTAAACAGTATTCATCTTACATGGGAAGAAACTTTATAGAAGGGAATGACCAATTTTTTTTGGTTGACTTGAAAAAAACGAAAGAAGGTACTTTGGTGGGTTTCCTAACCTTCGAGGTAAAAAATCCATTGTAGTAACCTATGAAGACAAGATTTACGATTACTATAGTATTCCTGTTCATTTTTTCCTGTTTGTTTTCACAGAATAAATGCGGCAAATGCTTTCAGGAATTAACAGGGAGCAATGTAGAGGCTGCTATTGCAAAAACCACCGAATACAGGCTTACAGCCTATGATAGTGTTTTAAAAGAAATACATATAGCGTATTACAATAAATTCAATAAACGGACTGCGGAGTTGACCATTAGTCCCTACCAATCGGACTCCATTAGTTATGTCTACAACGACAAATGTCTTGTCGAACGAAAAGAATATAGAATTGCCTACTCCATGGGCCAGACGGTTACCGTCGATGGTAATTTTTTGAAAAAGGATTCGCTTATGTGGGTCGATTATGGGAAAGAAAGAAATCATGTTAATTTGTTTCAACATGACACCTACGGTGCATTGGATATGGACAGAACAGCTACCATAACTTCGGTGGTTGATAAGGACCTGCTCGATCGGTCGTCTAAACACATAGTGAAACGATTTTATCAATGCAACGATACAGCTTCACAATATATAGGATTGGATTCCTTGGGGAATGTTGTAACCAATAGGGAATATATTTTTAATAAAAAGGGGGACCTAACACATAAAAATCTTTTCAACAGCATTACAAACTCCAATTATATTTTCTACGAGTACGATTCCATTGGGAATCGTATAAAATGGTCTGGCTATACCAAATACGAAAATGAGAACTACGTCCTTAATTACCGAAGTGCTTCATACAAATACACCGAATTCGATGACCATGGCAACTGGACCGTTGCTTATTACAGGGACAGAAAAATAATTAGAAAGATAGAATATTACGAATAGGGTTGTAATACGCTAATAAGAGCATTAAAGAAGAATGGGTGATAAACTAAGTGTACGATTTGTTGAAAAGGATCTGATGAAAAAAGAAGTGATTTCTTTTCATGTTCCCCGTTCCAAGATACTAGCGGAAGATCACGAATATTTCGACAAGAGAATGATTTGGAGCCTAATAAAATGGAAGGATACAGAAGACTATCCTTACGAGGCTATAAGAGAAGATGAAGAAAAAGGGGTTATTTACCAGGAAATTTATGAGGAAATTATAAGCGAGGTAAATGGAATACCAAATACATTAATAGAAGAAGAAATTAACATAAATAACTGCTTTGCCTTTAAGTACACCCCTAAGGAAAATGATAGACTCATGATTGCGAGCGATTATAAATATGCCAAGATTAAATCAGTAGAACAGCCACATACTAGGGGATTCTATTATATGTCTTTTACATTCCGAAAAGGGTTTTGGGAAATCGATAAAAAAATTGAAAAGAGGGTGGTTAAAAAGTCCATGAAGGGAATAGTGGAAGTAAAGTGAAATTACACAATTTTCATTTTATAGATAAAAATTGGTCAGAATTAAAAGGGCTCATAAAAGAAAAGGGATTGAAAGCCTAAATTGGGATAAAGAAAAACAAAGAAAAACGCCCAAGGGTATTGTAAATATTTAAGGCAAGGTTGTTGCTGTAGATACTGTAATCACTATCTATTATGAAAAACCTGTTGCTTAGCTGTTTTGCCGTGTTGGTGTTTCTTCCTATATATTCTCAACAAATCGATTCTCTAAAGATCTTGCGAGAGAACGATTGGAGAACCGTGGGGAATTGGTTCGATAAGGACACCGTGTATTTAAAATCCATCCCTAAGATCGATACCGCTTATGCAGGGCTAACCATTAAGGAAAAGTATCGTAAAAAGCGAAGAAATTTATATGGTGAGCGCATTGGTTTTACTTCTGGGAAACTGAGTTACTCCAATAATATGTATTGCCCCGTTGGGGAGACTTTTCGAAAGGTAAATGCCATGGAGTTTAAAGGAGATAGGCTATTTGTGGACTATGAGATGGTGGCATGGCCTTGGACCAAAAGAGAGCGGGTTTTCGATACGGTAACTTATAATATCATACGATGGACCTCTGAGGGCATCGTTATTAAAAGATAAAGCATAACTGTATTTAATTAGAATTAGTAAAGCCTTCCCAATGGCACCATGGCTATGTAGGGATTAAAGAGACCTTTCAGTTTTAGAATAAACATAAAACCCTTTTTACTCACCCAAGAGGACTGTTCCCTCATTCTGTTTTTAAATTACTCCATGATTGGTATAGATTTGATATAAACACTACCACCATGAAAACAGTTCTACTTTTTAGCCTTTTATCCTTATTTACATTTCCTTTTTTTGCGCAAACACAGTTGGGTCAGGACATTGACGGAGAAGCTGAAGGCGATCAATCCAGCCTTTCTATTGATTTAAGTGCCGATGGTACCATTGCGGCCATTGGAGCACGTTTTAATGATGGAAATGGTGATTATTCGGGACATGTACGCATCTTTGGCTTTAATGGAACCTTCTGGCAACAAATGGGGGACGACATCGACGGAGAAGCAGAGATTGATACTTTTGGACACTCTGTAAGCCTTAGTGCCAATGGTACGATTGTAGCTGTTGGAGCTCCTGGTAACGACGCAAATGGAGAGGAGTCTGGTCATGTTCGGGTCTTTGAGTATAATGGAGCCCAATGGCAACAAATAGGGAATGATATAGAGGGAGAGGCTGCTTATGATAGATCTGGGCGGTCCGTGAGCCTTAGTGCCAATGGAACTATTCTAGCCATTGGTGCCCCTGGAAATGACGGAAATGCTTCGGCATTGGGTCATGTACGGGTGTTTGAGTATGACGGTGTCCAATGGCAACAACTAGGAAACGATATCGATGGAGAAGAGTATTTGGGGTTCTTTGGAAACGCCGTAGACCTAAGTACCGATGGAAATATTTTAGCTGTTGGAGCTTATGCCAATGATGGAAATGGATTTGGTTCTGGCCATGTAAGGGTCTTTGAGTATGATGGAGCCCAATGGCAACAAATGGGGACTGATATCGATGGAGAAGCTATCGATGATCATTCTGGAATATCGGTGAGCTTAAATGCAGAAGGAAATATTGTAGCGATTGGAGCACCGGGAAATGATGGGAACGGGGACGATTCGGGCCATGTACGTGTGTTTACTTTTAATGGTACCAATTGGCAACAGTTAGGAGCAGATATCGATGGAGAGGCAACCTTTGATAGATCCGGGCAATCTGTAGACCTTAGTGCCGATGGGGCTATATTGGCTATTGGAGCGTATGGAAATGATGGTAATGGGGAATTTTCGGGTCATGCACGGATATTTCGCTTTCAAGGAACCCAATGGCAGCAAGTAGGGGAGGATATTAACGGAGAAGCAGCAGGGGATGCTAGCGGAGGCTCTGTGAGGTTAAGTGCCGACGGAAGTATTGTGGCCATTGGAGCCGTATTTAATGGTGATAATGGGGAGAGTTCTGGACATGTACGTGTGTTTGGCGACCTACCTTTGGGGGTAGAGGATGCTGTTTTGGTAGATTTCGAACTCTACCCCAACCCAGCCGAAGACCTATTGTATGCCTCGGCAGGGGAGCAAATAAAGCAGATTGTTATTTACAATGTACTAGGGCAGAAAGTGTTGGAGCGAGCACCGCAAAGCACTTTGGCCACCATAAATGTGTCCCACCTAAGTGTGGGGACCTATTTAGTAAAAACCACACTGGGTAGCCAACAAGATGCACAGGTAATTACGAAGAAGCTGATTGTGTATCGGTAATAGATGGTTAGCATAGATTTATAAATGAAAATCAAACCGAACCTAAATTAAGTATACGTCTAATTTTTCGTAATATATCATCTTATCCTAATAGAATTCTAAGAATGATAGCTATTGGTTAACCTCCCTTTTGTTATGGATTATTGTAACACAATCCCTCCGTTTACTACCAATAAGTGTTTCTAATCCAATAAAATTCACAACCACATGACAGCACACGAAATAGACTACACCATTTACGGTGAAGAGATGCAGTACGTAGAAATAGAACTGGATCCCAACGAAGGGGTCGTGGCCGAAGCTGGCAGTTTTATGATGATGGACAACGGCATACAGATGGAAACCATCTTTGGAGATGGTTCTAAAAAAGATACGGGCGTTATGGGCAAAATCTTTGGCGCGGGTAAACGCCTGCTCACCGGAGAAAGCCTGTTTATGACTGCTTTCTACAACGTAGAGATGGGCAAAAAGCGTGTAAGCTTCGCTTCTCCCTATCCCGGAAAGATCATCCCCATAGACCTAGCAAAGTTTGGCAGCAAGTTTGTGTGCCAGAAAGATGCTTTCTTGTGTGCGGCTAAGGGTGTTTCCATAGGCATCGAGTTTTCCAAGAAACTGGGGCGTGGCCTGTTTGGGGGCGAAGGCTTTATCATGCAAAAGTTGGAAGGTGACGGAATGGCCTTTGTGCATGCCGGGGGAACCACTGCGGTAAAAGAACTGGCACCCGGTGAAAAACTTAAAGTAGATACGGGCTGCATTATAGGGTTCGATCAAACCGTGGATTACGACATCGAGTTTGTGGGCGGCATAAAAAACACCCTCTTTGGGGGCGAAGGACTTTTCTTTGCCACATTAACCGGACCTGGAACCGTATACATACAATCCTTGCCCTTTAGTAGGCTCGCAAAAAGAGTCTGGTCGGCTGCTCCAAAGGGTGGTGGAAAAGACAAAGGGGAAGGGAGTATCCTAGGCGGACTGGGCGATCTACTGGACGGCGATAATTTTTAACCATACTTTAACGTAGGAATTTTCCAGAGCGTAAAATGCGTGTCGATTTTTTTAGTTATATTTAAACATCAAATTTTAAATCTCACGCTTATTAAAAACAACTACGTAACACCCTAACTCTAATTAATTACTATGGCTAGAGCAATGTTCGATTACACCAAAGCCGTCCTCAAAAAAGTTAGCTTTGATGTAAATCTGTTCTGCAAGGAGTTGAAGAAAGCGATGAAACGATTACTCCCTCATGAAATCGAGGAGTTAAAAATTTGGGTTAACTCCCTTATCCAGCAGAACCCACAATTAAATCAATGTTTAATTTACTTAAAAGAATAAAAAAGGGCCTCCGTCGGGAGGCCTTTTTTATTTTACTGGACTTATGATCTTTACATCCTGAAAACGGATAGCTCCCCGTACAATCCCTGAAATAACATCGTACAATGCGTTGATGATCTGCATCTTCAGTTCGCTTTTATTGTAGATAAGGCTTACTTCGCGGGCAGGAGTGGGTTCGTTAAAGTATTTTAGGTGTTTTTGTTGCTTTTCGGAAACGTCCAGTGTATGCAAATAAGGCAATAGGGTCATCCCCAATCCTTCGTGCGAAAGTTTAATGAGGGTTTCAAAACTCCCACTTTCCAATTGAAAGGTATCGTCTTTAGACAGTTTAGATGATTTGCAGAGATTAATGACCCCATCCCGAAAACAGTGACCATCTTCCAAAAGTAGGATGTCGTCGATCTCCAAATCCTCACTTTCTATTTTGTCTTTTGGGTACAAACGGTGACTTTCTGGTATGTATCCCACAAAAGGTTCGTAATACAAAGCGCGTTCCTTTATCTTTTCCTGATAGAGCGGAGTAGCTGCAATGGCAGCATCCAGATGCCCTTCGTTGAGTTTGGTAATGATCTCATCAGTAGCCAGTTCTTCAATCTTCAACTGTACTTTGGGATAACGTACCGTAAAGGTCTTTAAAAACATGGGGAGTAAGGTAGGCATGATGGTTGGGATGATCCCGAGTTTAAATTCCCCACCTATAAATCCCTTTTCCTGATCTACCACGTCCTGCATGCGTTCCGCTTCGTTAACGATACTTTTGGCCTGGCTTACGATCTTCTTGCCTACAGAGGTGAGCTCTATGGGTTTTTTACTCCTATCGAATATGAGGATGTCCAATTCCTCTTCCAGTTTCTGTATCTGCATACTCAATGTAGGCTGGGTAACAAAGGTTTTTTGAGCTGCTTTGGTAAAGTTCTGGTGCTCGGCAACAGCAAGCACATATTTAAGTTGTGTAATGGTCATAGTTGGTAAGCTTTCCTACAAAGTTAGCAAACAACATCGATAAAATCTATAGTAAACAATAATTTTTTAAAATATATCTATAATAAAAAACAACCCTAGCGACATAGGGTTGTTTTATGGATAAGAGCCTTTGTGGAGTTTACATGCGTATTTCCATTGTGATGGGCTCGTCGGCTACTTCAAATTTGGCATCGCTCCATTGTGGTGGACCAAACCCCATTACATTGTTGGATACCCCATACATTTCTTTGGGCATTCCGTTGGGCTCGAAGTCCATTTGCCTGTTCCCATTTTTATCATGGAATAATGTGATTCCATAAGTACCTGGGGCGACATTGGTAAATGTTACGGTTGCCTGACCGTCTACCACATCGCTTTCCAATCCTTTTAGCGGAGCGGCTTTCATAAAGGTGTTTTCGTCATAAAGACCAACGATTACCTTTCCGCCTGGGCTGGGAACGGGTACGTTTACGGTAATGGTGGTTCCATTTTCTTCAGCTACGGCATCGGTTTGGGCATTGAGGATAAAGTTGGATACCAATAAGGTAAGTAATGTTATAATCGTTTTCATATTTCAGTGTTTTAAAGTGTTTTGAATGATTTACACTTCAAAAGTGAGAAGAACCGATCGTTTGCAAAACAAAGATGTGCTCAACTGTTATTTTTTATGCCTCAACTGTTATTTGCGTATATCTTTCTGAAATAAAGGGAGGTAACTCCTGCTGTGCCATAGAAGTAAGAAGAGATTGCCCAAAAGCATGGCACTGGTAATGACAGGGGTTCCACGCATGTGCAAGGATGCAGATACCAAAAAAATGTTGAAGGTTACTGGAAAGGCAAGTATAGGAGATAACCGTTTTAACCAGGGTGTTATAAGGAGCAGTCCTATGGCAATTTGGTAGTAGCCAATAAAATTCCAGTAGAACCCCGTTTGGTACATCCCTTCAAAAAAGAGTCCAATGGGGTTATCGGTACCAATGGCTGTGAATTTCACCCCTGGGAGTTTGCGGATGCCCGATAAAACAAAGCCCAATCCCAAAGCGACTTTGGTAAACCAATACACTAGAACAAAAAGCCTGTTGGCTCTTATGCGATCTATAAATACTAGTAGGCCCATATAAATGAAACGAAACAGAGCAGTAAATGTAACAGTATTACAGCAACCCTCTGGCTTTGATCTCCAAATATTTGTTGATGGTATTTACCGTGAGATCCTCGGGTGAGGTTAGAATGGAATAGATCCCATACTTCTTTAGTTGATTTACAATAAGTCTTTTTTCGAAATCGAACTTTTCGGCAATCACCTTATCATACACTTGTCTAAGGGTTTCGGCAGGATGGTCTATGAGTTTGGTGAGTTCTGTATTCTTAAAGAAGACAACGACCAAAAGGTGGTTCTTGGCCAGGGCTTTTAGGTAGGGGAGTTGCCTATCCAGACTATCCATGGTTTCAAAATTGGTATACAGCAATAAAAGGCTCCTATGGGTGATATGTTGCTTTATGTGGCTGTATAGGCGGCTAAAGTCGGTCTCGAAAAAGTCGGTTTTTACATTATAGAGGGACTCGAGAATTAGCTGCATCTGGTGGCTTCGTCTATCGGCAACTACCACATTTTCCACTTTTTTGGAAAAAGAAAGCATACCTGCCTTGTCGTGTTTTTTAAGTACAATGTTGCTAATAACCAAGGAAGAGTTAATGGCGTAATCCAAAAGGCTGAGGCCGTTAAAGGGCATTTTCATCAACCGTCCTTTGTCTATAAGGTTGTAAATGGGTTGTGATTTCTCATCCTGGAACATATTAACCATAAGGCTGTTTTTCTTTGCCGTGGCCTTCCAGTTAATAGTCCTAAGGTCGTCGCCAGTAACATAATCCTTTATTTGCTCGAACTCCATACTGTGTCCTACCCTTCGTACTTTTTTAAGTCCTATTTCGTGCGAATTTCGGTTTACGTTTATAAGCTCGAAACGTTTTAATTGCTTAAAACTGGGGTAGGTTTTTACCATTTCGTCGTTATTGAACTTATACCGTTTGGCCACAAAACCAATCCTGGAGATGGCATACACGTTAAGCGCCCCAAAATGATACTCCCCACGTTCCTTGGGGGTAAGGCTATAGTCGAGGGTCATTTTGTCCCTTGGGGCAATACTGGTTTTCATTTTAAAATTCCTCTCCTGAAACTGAACGGGTATTTCGTCTATAACCTCACAAAAAATCCTTGAGGGATAGTTGTTTTTAATCTGTATCCTAATGGCATTGCGATCCCCATTGGAAAATTTTTCGGGCACAATCCGGGTTGCTTCGATCTTTTTTCTTCCTAAGAACACAAATAGGATATCGACAAAAAAGATCAACAACAACACTATAATGGACAGTTGCGCAATACCAAATAGTACGGGCATAAAATAACTGAGCACAAAGAGTACTACAATGCCAGCGTTGGCATAGAAAAAAATGGGTTGTATGTAAAAGGGTCTAAAAAACTTCAACCTAAGTATTTATTTACCTTGGTATTTCGGTTACTTCAATAATTTGTTTAATAATGGCGTCGCTGGTTAACCCTTCCATTTCACGTTCTGGGGTAACAATTACCCTATGGTGGAGTACAGGAATAGCGGCTTTCTTGATATCCTCTGGAGTAACAAAGTCCCTTCCTCCCATGGCTGCAAAAGCCTTACTGGCCTTTAATATGGCGATGGAAGCCCTTGGAGAGGCTCCTAAATACAGGAACTGATTGTTACGGGTAGCTACAATGATCTGCGCGATATAGGAATGTAGGTTCTTTTCTATATATACTTTGGTCACTAAATCTTGGTATTTAGAAATCTGGGTTGCGGTTAAGAACGATTCTATGCTCTCGGTCTTGGCACCTCCTTCTAGGTTATGCTCCCGGTTCAGGATTTCAATCTCTTCTTCCAGATTGGGGTAGGAAACGTTTATTTTGAAAAGGAAACGGTCCAACTGTGCTTCGGGAAGGCGATACGTTCCTTCCTGCTCCACTGGGTTTTGGGTGGCCAATACCATAAAGGGTGGATCCAATTCGTACCGTTGCCCATCCATGGTAATCTGGTGTTCTTCCATCACTTCGAACAAGGCTGCTTGGGTTTTAGCAGGTGCCCGGTTAATCTCATCGATAAGGATCATGTTCGAAAAGATGGGGCCTTTTTTGAATTCGAATTCAGAATCCTTCAGATTGAATACAGAAGTACCCAAAATATCGCTGGGCATAAGATCCGGTGTAAACTGAATCCTGCTAAAATCTACCGAAGCAGTTTTAGCTAGGAGCTTTGCCGATACGGTCTTGGCTATCCCCGGCACTCCTTCTATTAGTGAATGTCCCTTCGCTAATAGGGAAGCAATGAGCATATCGATCATATCGTTTTGCCCTACGATCACC
Source organism: Flavobacteriaceae bacterium (assembly GCA_028281065.1). GTDB lineage: Bacteria > Bacteroidota > Bacteroidia > Flavobacteriales > Flavobacteriaceae > Aureisphaera. Next base: position 12,193 of record JANQKN010000095.1, read on the forward strand.
TTTCCGATTTCATCCCTTATTTTCTGAACATTGTTTCTTAACTCAGTAAGGTCCAAACGGCTTTTGAATTCCAAACTTTCGGTAGGTCCTTCCGTTGGTGTAGGAGTTTCCTCGGACTGCACAGGAGCCCCTTCTGTGGGCTGCTCGGGCTGTGGTGTGGGAACCGGTTCGTTTTGTGGTGTGGGTTCTTTGTGTTCTTCCATAATTATTTCGAATAAAATTCTTCCATGTATTTGTTAAGTGTAATGAGGTTGCTTTCAAAATACTGACGCTTGCTCCGCAACCAACTTATGTAATTGATAAGCGTACTTACCTTATCTTTTTTCACCCCTGATTTAAGGGAAAGCTTTTCAATAAAGTCTTCGTCCAAGACTTCTGTGTCCAAATTGTAATCGGTACGTATCCTTTCCAAAAAATAGGCGGTTTTCTTTCGTATTAGGTTTTCGTGGTCTTTGGTTTCGAAGTATAGATTGGAAATGGTCTTTACAAACGCTACCGTTGTGTTTTGAAGGGGTTTTACCACTTCCACAATACGCTGCCTCCTCTTGGCATTAAAAATCATAAACAAGAAGGTGAGGATCAGCGCGAAGTACCACGCCCATTGAAATGCTTTTTGTTGAAAAAACCATCCTAATTCCGATTCCTGCTCGACTTCTCCTCCATAAGGGGTTTGGTATTTTACAAACGAATCGTAGTAAATGTCTTCGTCGGGAAGGTAGGAGAGTACCCCTTCGGTGTATTTGTATCGATCTTCTTTGAGGATGTGGTAATTGGTAAAAACTTTGGGTTGAAGGTGTAAGAATATGTTTCCTTCTTCGAAAGGTGCTTTTATAAAATTAACCCGTTTCTTTTCGTTATTGGTGTATCCTAGGATGGTATGGCTCACGCTATCCATTTCTGCAAAGAAAAAATCCCCTTCATTTCTATCGATCCATGTCTCTTTGTCCCGTAGAGAAGGGTTTTTAAAACTCAATTCGGAGACACTGTCCTTTTCGTTTATGGCGTAATCTACATCGAGCCCTAGGGTATCGGCTAAACTCCCCGGCAGGTAATAATCGGAAATGAAAACGGTATTCCCTTTGGCAGCAAAATCCATGAGTTCGTTAACCGATTCGAAACTTAGGTAAGTACTGTTGCCTATAAGCATATAGGTGCCTTTGGCCACGTGATCGCCATAACCGTCTTCGGAATTGGCATAAAAATAACTGGAAGGCTGATGATAGAGGGTCCGTATCTTTTTCCCTTCAAAAAGTTTGTCTAGTTCCTTGTATAGAATCCGTACACCATAGGGTTTGTTGCTCCTTTCATCGAAGGATTCCTCCCAATCTACGGTACGGGTTAAGCCAATATCCATGGTATAAGCCAAGCCTATAATCAAGACAACGATAATCCCTATGATAATGTAGGTCTTTTTCATTACGCTACCTTTTTTATTAGGTTATCGAAATTGGTCTTGGCCTTGTTGTATTGCAATTGGTTGATCGGGAATTCTCCATACCAAATGTAATTGTATAGATATGAGGTATAGGAAAATCCTTGACTAAAGGGTTGCGATTTTATTTCGGTATAGTATTCTTCATTGGTTTTATCATCTTCCAACTTAATAAAGTTGTTCAGGCTAAGGGTTTTAAGGACCAAAATATAATAGTACCGTATAGCGAGTCTATAATTACCTGCCTGCTCTGCTTTCTGGATTAGGGAACGAATGTCTATTTGACCGATGTTTTCTACGGTAAGTTCTTCTTCATCCTGGATGCTTCGGTTCCTATTGGAAGAAAAAATACCATGACCTCCTTCATTCAGTAGGATATATCCCAGGTACAATACAGCACCCACCAAAGCAAAAATGAGAATCCAATTCAGGAATGGGATTTGTATGGAAGAGTCGGATTCCAGTTGGGTCTCGTTGTTTTGTTCTTCAAGGTCTGGATTGTCTTCGGTACGGAAATCGGAATAATTTCCATTCCCGCTACGGGAATTTTTAACTACTTCCTCTCCTTCATAATTATAGCGGTTGTCTGAATACCGCTCTTTAAAGTCTTCATCGAATTCACGTACGGTATGGATTTCTTGCCCAGTTTGCGCAAAAAGTGTGTTTGTTGTACAAAGTGCAACCAAAAAGAACCCTATAGTGAAATTCCTTAGCCTTTTCATAGATCTTCAGCTTTTAAGGATTCCAGGGCTACTTTTTTATGCACTTTAAAAGGGTATACTAAATAATAATAACTTATGAAACCCAAGGTGATTAGTATAATACCAACCGAAAGCCAATTGGGCATGATGTTGGAGTAACGGGTTACGAACCCTTCCAAGAAACCAGCCGAGAAGGTAAATGGAAACGTACTAATCAAAATCTTTACACCCACTTTCACACCATTTTTAAAAGATTCCATCCTGGAATAGGTGCCTGGGAATAAAATACTGGCTCCCAAGATAAGACCTGCAGCAGCTTCTATGACAATGGCAAAAATCTCCATGGATCCATGAATCCAGATACCGCGAACACTTTCCCAAAGCACTCCTTTATCATAAAAAAAGTATTGAAAAGAGCCCAGCATCACACAGTTTTTGAACAAGACCCATAGGGTTCCTATCCCACCAAACACCCCTAAGACAAAAGCTATGAGCCCTACACGGAGGTTGTTGATGGTAATACCAATGAAACTCCCCCAATTACTACCACTTTTGTATACTGCTACGGGATCTCCTGCTTCAATATTCTCTAGGGTCATATCCACATAGGAATCGCCAAGGATGGAGCGTACAAACTCTCCGTCGTTCGCAGCAGAAATAACCCCAATAGCTGTAAAAAGGGAAAAAACGACAAAGGCGATATAAATGAATTTTCGGTATTCGTAGGCAAGTAAAGGCACTTCTGTCTTCCAAAAGTGGACGAAACGATTGGTGTCTTGCCGTTTGGTTTTGTAGATGTTTTGGAAGGCTTTAGCCGAAAGTTGATTTAAATAAATTACAACCTTGCTTTTGGGGTAATAGGTTTGTGCATACGATAAGTCGTTGATAATCTGAATGTACTGAGAAGCTAATTGATCGGAATCCTCAAAATCATTTTCGAAAATCGCCTTTTCAAAGCTGAGCCATTTTTCTTTATTTTGCTTGATAAATGCAACCTCCCTCATAAGCGAGTTAAATTAAGAAAGAATATGCCAGAGATACAAATTAACACCACGCAAAATGTGAAAATAAATTATACCGCTGCCGGAGCTGGGGAACGGCTGCTGGCATTTGTGATCGATGCCGTGATAAAATGGGGGTATTTATATGCGGTGGGAGGTATTTTTGGAGCCTTCGATAATATGGATCAGTGGTCGCAAATTGCTATCAATATCATTTTAACTATACCGGTGGTTTTCTACACCCTTGTATTGGAGTTGGTGTTGGGAGGGCAAACCCTAGGAAAAAAAGTATTGAAGATACGTGTGGTAAAAATAGATGGGTACCAAGCATCCTTTACCGATTATGTGGTGCGGTGGTTTTTCCGCATTGTGGATATTTACATTTTCGGGATTGGTTTCTTTTTTATTGCCTTTAGTAAGCAGGCACAGCGTATAGGGGATATGGCTACAGGGACTTCTGTGATTTCCCTAAGGGATAAGGTGAATATTTCGCATACCATACTGGAAAACCTGAAAGAAGGGTTTAAACCTACGTATCCCACGGTAATTAAATTGTCGGACAACGATGCCCGCATTATTAAGGAAACCTTTACCAATGCTCGTGCAGCAAAGGATTACCCAACTTTGATTAAGCTTAGGGATAAGATCATGGAAGTGGCCGAGATCAAGGAACGTAAGCATAGCAGCGATATCGAGTTTATCGATGCCATTTTAAAAGATTACAACTACTATACCCAAGCGATGTGAGTCTATTCCTTATCATAGATATACTGGGGACGATCGCCTTTTCGGTCTCAGGGGCCTTGACCGCTATGAAAAAGCGGTTGGACCTTTTTGGTATTTTTATTATTGCCTTTGTCACTGCTTTGGGAGGCGGGACCCTTAGGGATATCCTTATCGATGCCCCTATTGCTTGGATGCGGGATCTCACCTTTGTGTATGTTATTGTAGGGGCCACGATTCTGGCCATTATTTTCAGAAAAAAGCTGAACTATGTGCGTCGGTCCCTGTTCTTGTTCGATACCATAGGAATTGCATTGTATACCATTGTTGGGGTGGAGAAGGGCATTGATGCGGGTTTGCCCCCGCTTATTTGTATAGCTTTGGGAACCATGTCGGCTTGTTTTGGAGGGGTTATCCGTGATATTCTGTGTAATGAGATTCCTATCATATTTCGGAAAGAAGTATACGCTACGGCCTGCATCTTAGGAGGAGTTGTTTACTTTTTGTTGTTGGAGACCCCTTTATCCCAAGATCTTATTGTGATTATCTCTGGATCCATCGTTATTGTTATACGACTATTGGCAGTGGTTTTTAATCTTTCTTTACCCAGTATTTATAGTAAATCTGAAGAATAGTTATTCTAGGATTTCGACCGAAATGTAAATATTCTGTAAGGGCCAATCGCCTTCGTCACTGGGGAGATTGGCAATGGTGTCTACAACATCCATCCCTTTGGTTACTTGTCCGAAAATAGTGTAGTTGCCATTAAGGTGTCCTGTAGAAGATTGTGGTCCCAAAAAGATGAAGAACTCATAAGGAGCCGTACGTTTGTCTGGGTTTTCACGGTATTCCTTGGCTCCCGAAATGGTTCCACGGCGGTGCTTCCTTCCATTGTCCAATTCGGCAGGCAATAGATAGTCTTTCCCTAATTTATGACGTTTCCGTGGAGTGGTCCTTAAATCGCTATTACCACCTTGTATAATGAAATTTGGTACAATTCTATGGAAAAAGGTATTTTCAAAATAGTTCTGTTTTACCAGATAAATAAAATTAGCCCTATGTAGTGGGGTATCCTTGTACAGTTCTATGTCGATATCACCGTGAGCAGTCGTAATCCGTACTTTGGTTTCGGGGTTTTCTTTACCGTATTGTGTGAAAAATTCCACTGCGTTTTCGTTGGTGATCTTAGGGTAGGAAGGATCGGCGACCAGGCTTTCCTTTTCTTTTGTCTCAGGCAGGGAATCTTTTGGTTTTTCCTCCTTTATTTCTTTTACAGGGCTTTCTTTTTCTTGGGATTGCTTTTTGCTATCTTCACAACTTGCAAAAAACATAAGTGATATACATAACAAGGAAAACCAAAGTCTCATAGATGCAATTTTCAGAATTTCTACAACAGGTTGTAAAAGTAAAAAAAATGGAGCTTCCCGGAGAGGAATACCACTTGAAGATGGCTCCTATACAACGGTTGTTGGAATTGAAACGAAAAGCAAGGGAGATGAAAACTGCCAAGAAAGCTGCAGTATTGTGTCTTTTTTACCCGAATGACGAGGGGGAGACCTATTTGGTACTTATCCTTAGAAAGACCTATAAAGGGGTGCATTCTGCTCAAGTGGGCTTTCCAGGGGGCAAAGTAGAAAAGCAAGATACTTCCTTGGAAGAAACGGCTTTACGGGAGACTCAAGAGGAAGTTGGGGTTGCCGCAACAGAGATAACCGTTTTAAAAGAACTTACCGAAATATACATTCCACCGAGCAACTTTTTTGTACAGCCTTACCTGGGAACTACGAATAATACACCTCGGTTTGTACCCCAAGACGATGAAGTGGAAGCAGTGATAGAAGTACCCTTAAAAGAATTTATGGACGATGCCGTGGAAATAACCCAAAGCTTGTCCACCAGTTATGCCAAAGAGATAAAAGTACCTGCGTTCCAATTACAGGGACATATTGTGTGGGGAGCTACGGCTATGATGCTCAACGAAGTACGTGAAATACTGAAAAGACTGCCCTAAGTATGCTTTTTTACTATCTTTACCGCCCGATTTTGTAATCTTTCCCTAGGGTAAGACGACACAATCCAAATAGATAAATTATATGGGGCTATTCAAGAAAAACCCTTTTGGACATATTCTTTTTCTAAAACTGTGGCTTATTAGGCTCTTGGGGGCTATGACCCACAGAAGGTTTAAAGGATTTAACCAGTTGCAGATAGAGGGAAGTGAAATTATAAAAAACTTGCCTGATAACAACGTACTGTTTGTTTCCAACCATCAAACCTACTTCGCGGATGTAGTGGCCATGTTTCATGTTTTTAATGCGAGCTTGAGCGGACGGGTAGATAGTATCAAGAATATTGGGTACCTATGGAGGCCCAAGCTCAACCTTTACTTTGTAGCTGCTAAGGAGACCATGAAAGCTGGGCTTTTACCTAAAGTACTAGCCTATGCGGGATCCGTTAGTATCGAGAGGACTTGGCGGGCCGAGGGGAAGGATGTAAACCGACAGGTGAAGATGAGCGATGTAAGTAACATTGCCAAGGCTCTAAAAGACGGATGGGTAATTACATTCCCTCAGGGGACTACCAAACCCTGGAAACCCATACGCAGGGGGACTGCCCATATCATTAAAAGGAACAAACCCATTGTGGTTCCTATTGTAATCGATGGGTTTAGACGTTCTTTCGATAAGAAGGGGATACGGATTAAAAAGCGCGGGATCCTTCAATCCATGGAGATTAAGAAACCTTTGGAAATAGATTACGAAAACGATTCGATCGAAAAAATAGTGGAGCAGTTGGAGTTTGCCATAGAACAACACCCTTCTTTTTTAAAGGTAATTTCTGTAGCGGAGTTGAAGAAAGAAGAAGAGCTTAACAAAACCCGCCAGTGGCGTTATTAAACTTCTATTTTCTTTAATTCTTTGTAGTTTCTCTTCAGTCTACGGAGTAGCAATCCATACAACAGCCAGTAAAAAAGCATAAGGAATCCTATAAATACGATTCCCACCACAAACTGTCCTATAAAGAAAGAGGAAAAGAAAGCCTCTGGCGGGATACCTGGAAGTTCGTTCTGACTGAAGAGATCATATAATTTTTCCTTATTGAAATAGTAGTAGATGTTGATACCGATCATGAGCAGGGTAGCCAAGCCGATATTGTAGTAAACAAAATAGCGAACCGTTTTACGCGTTCGTAGAATATTGCCCATCAATTCTTTGATGGTTCCGGTAACTTGTATTTTTTGGTAATTCTTGTAAAAAAGAAAGATGAAGATAGCAACAACGGTATAATTAACTACATTAAGAACCGTGTAGATGGTCTTTAACCCCATTTCGTTGTTGAATTCGTTGACGGAATCTGGAATTAAAAATGCCAAAATCGTCCAAAAAGCAATTTCGCATAAACTTATGATGACGATCCATTTTACGATCGATGATGATTTTTTAAGCAGCATGGGGTAGATCTGCTCGGCCGTAAACTTTGGAAACACCTGCTCCCTGGATTGCCATTCTTTTTTTAATGCTTCTAGTTGATCCATGGTATTAAGGGTTCAATATAGTTCTCAATTTTTCTTTAATTCGGTTCATTTTCACTCTTGCGTTTACTTCAGTAATACCCAAGGTAGCGGCAATCTCCCTATAATTTTTGTTTTCCAGATAAAGGAACACAAGGGCTTTGTCGATATCATTTAAAGTCTTTACAGCATCGTACATTAACTTTAACTGATCCTCTACCGTACTGTCGTACTCTTCGGATTTCATCTTAAAGCTAATGCCTTCGAAATCCTGTGTCTGTACCTTTCTTTTGTTTTTTCGGTACAGGGTAATGGCTGTGTTTAAAGCTACCCGGTACATCCAAGTACTAAATTTGGAGTCACCTCTAAATTTTGGGTAAGCACGCCAGAGCTGTATGGTTATTTCTTGAAACAAATCATTGTGCGATTCGCTGTCGTGGGTATACAAACGACATATCTTGTGCACAATGTTTTGGTTTTGCTCCAACTGGCTCACAAAACTATGTTCTAGTTCTTTGGTCAATGTTATTTTGTTAGCTTGTCTAATTAGTGGAGGTATGCTGTTAATTGTTACAAATTAGGATAAAAATAGCATTAAAAAATATCTTTTTCGGCCGCTGGGTTGTAAATTTGTAGTACAACAATTCCGTATGAATATTCCCGAAACCTCACTACCCCGAATCGTCGTCATCGGGGGAGGATTTGCTGGTATTTCGTTCATTAAGAATCTACGAAATACCAACGCCCAAATCGTATTGTTTGACCGACGCAATTACCACACGTTTCAACCTCTTTTGTATCAAGTGTCTACCGCTGGTTTGGAACCCGATTCCATAGCGTATCCCTTGCGTAAAATCTTTAGGAAACACTCCAATTTTCACTTTCGGATGGCAGATGTAAACCATATAGATGTGACCCACAAAGAAGTGCAAACATCTATTGGGAGCCTTACGTTCGATTATTTGGTCATAGCCACGGGTACCCGAACGAACTTTTTTGGTAATGAGAGCATTGAGGCCCATAGTATGCCCATGAAAAATGTACCCCAAGCTTTGGATATCCGTAGTTTGATCTTACAGAATATTGAAAAAGCAGATATTACCGAAGATGTTTCCAAAAGGAAACAACTCCTCAATTTTGTGATTGCAGGAGCAGGGCCTACCGGAGTGGAATTGGCTGGGGCCATTGCCGAATTCAGGAAAGGGATCCTTCAGTTCGATTATCCTTGGTTAAAAAAGGAAGATATGGAGGTGCATTTGGTAGAAGGATCGGATCGGGTTTTGGCACCCATGCGTGAAAAATCTTCCAAGAACGCTTTGAGATCGCTCGAAAAACTGGAAGTACAGGTACATCTTAACACCTTTGTAAAAAATTATGATGGCACCACGGTAGTAACACAAGATGGAAAAACCTTCCAAACTCAGACTTTTATTTGGGCAGCAGGTGTTACCGGGGCACCAGTTAAGGGGATCGATGGAGATGCTTTGTTGGAACGACCCAATAGGTATAAGGTAAATCGCTTTAACCAAATAGAAGGGTATGAAAACATCTTTGCCCTTGGGGATATTGCTTATATGGAAACCGAGGCATACCCCAAAGGACATCCGCAGGTTGCACAGCCAGCCATTCAGCAAGGAAAGCGCTTGGCTAAGAACCTAAAGGCCCAATGGAAGGAAAAAGAAATGAAGCCTTTTGCCTATTTCGATAAAGGAACCATGGCTACCATAGGACGTAATAAGGCGGTCTGCGATGTAGGAAACCGATCCTTTGGCGGTGCTTTCGCGTGGTTTTTATGGATGTTTGTACATCTCTGGTTTTTGGTGGGCTTTCGCAATAGGGTCGTTACCTTCTTTAACTGGACGTACAACTATATTAATTACGATAGGGCTGCACGGTTGATTATTAGGCCTTTTAAGAAAATAGAATAAAGATTAAATAGAAGGGTGGCTAATTAATTGAATCAATCTTTTTTGGAGCTATAGAATCAGTTTCATTTTGTTCAATTATTATCTCTTTATCTTGAATGTATTTGTCATTTTTTAAAGAGTCATTCGAATCTTTTTTGAAAGTATCATACAATAAAACTATTAAGGTAACTATAGCAACAGTAGTTGTTATGTATGAAATACGCTTAGAAATTTTGTTTGTTCGAATACTAGACCTGATAAGTTCCTCATTTAACTCTTTCTCTTCTCTCTTTCTCTTTTCATATGCATCAATTCCTCCTTCTTCTACCGCGTCATAGAAAGCTGGAGCTAAGACTATTTGTTTACGGGAAATATTATCAATTCTAATGAATCTTTTATGAGCTAGTTTATTCAGCGCTTTTCGATATGCGTTGTGATCTGGATTATTTCCTCCGATTTTATGAATAAAATTGTGTTGATCAATTACCGATGCGTTTTCTTCTTTAAGCTTATCAAATACTTCGTAGTATAATTCCATCTATGATATAATTAAATAGATTTGATATTGAGTTAGTTACAAAGTTAGTCATGATAAGTTATTGTTTGTTACTTAACCTCAATAATTGTGATGATCAGCTTTTCCTTTCGAACCTCAACTTTGATAGTTTTTCCCTCCTTAAATCCTGACTTAGATAACCATTTCCCTTCTAATCTAATTTCTGGAATTGTAGTGTGATCCAAAGCTCTATAACGGACTTTACGATAAACTTTAAGTATTCTGGATTTCAAGTGTCATATTTTTATATGACAAATATAATATAAATTTCAATTTGTCAAACTTTAATATGACAACATTGTCGTATAATAAGATGACATTTGTTTTGTGACAAAAGATCAACTTAAAAAGAAAATCGGTCAACGTATTATTGAGATCCGCAAACAAAAAGGTTGGAGCCAGTCTGATTTGGCTCGTGCTTGTGGGAAGGATCGTCAAGCTATGGAAAAGTTAGAAAATGGAAAAGTAAATCCAACTATCTATACTTTGTTAGAGATTTCCAAAGCTTTGGATGTTCCATTAAACAAATTAGTTGATTTTTGATTCTATTGTTTAATCGTTACAGGAATCGGACTCCCATTGCTAATCCAACCCCCGCCTATCTCATCGATATTTACATCCAACTCATCGCTGGTGTCTATGCTCTTCAAATTTACCTTTACCTCATCATACGTATCTACGCTCTTTAGGTTTACGTTAAGCTCATCGTAGGTATTTATATCCACAATGCGAACATCTATGGTTTCCAGGGGTAGGGCGAGGTTTGTTGTTTCTGTTTTGTTTTTGGAAGCGTATGCTTTAGGGACAATATCCAGGTCTTTGGCTACATTAAAGGTTAAACAAGCGGCAATAATAGTCAATAAGGTCTTGGTGTAAAGATCGATCTTCATAATAGTGTGTTTTTGAGTTATTGTGGAATAAGGCATCAATTTTCGTTCCGAAAGGTAACCAAACCTATTTCGGAAGCTTTGCCTTTAAGCTTTTGTTTGCCTAGGGATTCACGAACAATCCCTTCGGGAAGGGTGGAAAGTACGTTGGAGAAATCTTCGGAAGAAAGAATGGAAACCCCTAAATCGTTGCATTTGGCTTGTATCCTGGCTGCTGTATTGAGCACATCGCCCGAGAAAGCGATATCCCGTTTTATTTGTCCCAATTCGCCCACCATTACCGATCCAAAATGGTACCCCACTTTAAACTCGGGAAACACGCCGTATTTCTTTGAGTATCGGTCCGATTTTTTGTCAATAAGGGAATTCATGAGGTAAAAACAACTCAACGCGTTGGAGTTCTGCAAACCAGGTTTCATTTTCCAAGTAATAACCACTTCATCACCAACATACTGATAAATCTCCCCACGGGTTCGTACCACTGCTGGACCAATGTCCTTAAAGAAATCTTTTAGGAAGTGGAAGTACTTTTCTTCACCCAGTTTTTCAGCAATACCCGTAGCATTCTTTATATCGGCAAACATAAAGATGCGGCGCTCCCGCTTGGGGAGAAAATATTTTCCCTTCAAATAATCGGGGAAGACTCCTGGGCCGTATTTATCGTTGATCATAAGAACAATGAGTGTGGTTAGTACTATGAACAACCAGATGATAAAGTTTTTGATAAATCGCCAACTCTCGAAGATAAACCCTGCTTCTTCGATAACCTCTTCGTTCCACATGGGTAACTCGAAATTCACACTAGCCAGATAGGCAGCGCCTATAAAGCTGATAAGGATAGCGGTAATACAGTAAATAATAACAATAAGCAGAACCGACTTCCAGAAGGCGTATTTCCGCAACCAGTATTCCATAAGGTTTACGGTAAGCAAACCTCCAATAAGACCTGCGGAAACTGCTACGACAAGATTGGCAACGAAAGCAGATTGGAAATCGAAATTACTGTCTAAAGCGCTGGCGTTGGACAAGGTGATGAGGTCGTAAAAAAAGATGAGGTTGGCGATAAGCACCCAGGCAATCAGGATCCAAAAAGCCCTTCTCGCGTAAAAGTAAACCCTTCTATTGCTAAAAAATCCCATATTAGGATTAGCAGTTTTTGTACTTGTCGTTAAGTCCAACTCCGTCCAATACCATAGGGGTAATTTTTTCCAGGCGGCTTAATTTGGTGGCTTCCCGTTTGGCTTCGGCTATGTGTTCGGCATATTCACGTTGCTTACCGGGTGTCAGTTTTTCGAATGCTGCTTTTAATGAAGCGTTTTTGCTAAAGGCAGCTTCCAATTCTGGCGGAATGGAAACCCCCTTTTTGCGTTCGGGTTTAATTTCTTTTCCGGCTAGGGAATTTTCGATGGCTTCTTGAGCGTATTGGAGAATAATGTCTTCTTCAATAGCCTCGTCTTTTTCAATACGCCATTGGCGTAAGGCTTTGGTCTTACCTTCTTGTGCGTTGACCAACTTTTTATGTAAATCCTTTAAAAAGACTCCTTGGTGAAACCAAATGGCCATGTGGTTCTTAAACGCGCCAATCCCCATCAAAATCTTTCCGTTAAGGGTATAGGCAGGAGCTCCCCATTTTACTTCTTCATTCAGTTCTGTCTTGGCGATGATATCCCTGATTTCTTGCATTTTGTCACTCCAATTGGGGTGTTTTTCCAAATAGGCTTCGACTGATTTTGAATATTCCATCGTACGATTGTTTAGTTCTGTGAAGATACTATAATTTCACTTTTTTACAGTTCGGTAGGTTAAATTAACATTTCAGCAAGATTGATAAAGTATGTGTAACTTTTCTATCGCATTTTTGACCCACAAAACAAATGCATCCTTTAAAAATGAAACTATCCAAAACATTACCAGCCACACTTCTTCTTTTAGTGCTTATTGCTTTTCTTTTGCCTTTTACGACTTTATCACAAACCGAAGTTTCAGGTACGGTACTTCAAAAAAATGGAACCCCGATCCTAGGGGCCAATGTGTATTTGGATGGAACCTACGATGGAGCTTCTACCGATGCCAATGGGAAGTTTTCCTTCAGCACCGAAGAAACCGGGGTACAGACCTTGGTGGTTTCCTATGTTACCTACGAAACTTTTATGATGGCTGCCGATGTGGGGCAATTAAAGAATGTCTCCATCACCCTAAAGGAAGATGTAAACTCTTTGGATACCGTTGTAATCTCGGCGGGTACTTTTGAAGCGGGTGATAACAGCAAGGTGTCGGTACTAAAACCGTTGGATGTGGTTACTACGGCCAGTGCTTTGGGGGATTTTGTAGGTGCATTGCAAACACTGCCAGGAACCACTACAGTAGCTGAGGATGGCCGTCTTTTTGTTCGCGGAGGGGATGCTGGTGAAACGCAGATCTTTATCGATGGCATTCGCGTATTCACACCTTATACGCCTACTACCAACAATATACCGACACGTGGTAGGTACAGTCCATTTTTGTTCGATGGGATCACTTTTTCCACAGGGGGCTATTCTGCCGAATATGGGCAGGCATTGTCTTCGGTACTATTACTGAATACCATAGACGAGCCCGATCAGGAAAAAACAGATATCGCAGCCATGAGTGTAGGTGCGGGATTGGGGAATACCCAAAAATGGGAAAAGAGCTCGTTGAGCTTTAACGGAACCTATATCAACTTGGCACCTTACATTGCAGCCTTTCCAGACCGTAACGATTGGGAAAAGCCTTTTGAAGGTTATGCGGGGGAAACCGTGTTCCGAAGAAAATTCGAT
>JANQKN010000109.1 GCA_028281065.1 Flavobacteriaceae bacterium
GTGTAACGTTACTGGATCGCTGAACCATGCGCTCCAATATTTCATTTACACTAATCGGTTTCCCTTTTGCACCACGCAGTATACGCAACACATTGAATTGGGGTTCGTAAATCCCGTATTCCTTAAGTTCCCGAGTCACCGAATCCGTTATCCAATGCCCTGTTTTTATGATCTCGTATATAGCTGCGTAAAATGAATTCATTACATATACAATATTTGTAGGTACAAATATATGATTCTTTTTTGAATTTACAAATAGAAAAACCCGTTGGGTTTTCGTTATCTATTTTTCTTTACTTTGGGGTATGGAGGAGTTTTTTGTGATTATAGATATAATAACCTGTTCCACGGCATTGATGTTGGGCTTGCTATTTTTAACAGCCAAGTCCGAAAACAGGAAGGCAAATATTTACCTGGGCCTTTTTATTTGGAGTTTATGCATGGAGGTTTTTGAAAGTCTATATGCGCTATTCTTGGACGTTTTGGGTACAGACGCTCGCTCCCTCCTACTCCAAACAGCGTTGTTTACGGTTCCTCTACTCTATTTTTATGTAAACCAAACCATTAATAAATCCATAAAGAAAGGCACCTTATTGCTTTTGCTCCTTCCGGGGATCCTTATCAATGTGCTTTACTACGCCATAGGGCTTTGGGATATAGTATTGTTTAGGATTTTCGAATATGCTTTCAACATCACCATCCTCATCTTTATTCTACGGATACTGAGATCGCACCAAAGAAACGTGGGGAATTTCTATTCGGATTTGGAACAGAAAACCCTTTCCTGGATCAAGACTATTGTTATGATCTATTTTGGTTTTCACTTTATATGGATTGTAGAAGATATTGCCTCCATACAAAGTGATGCCATCCCTTCAGTCCTTGCTTTGTTATCGGCTATTTTAACCTTTGTCACGGTATACTGGATAGGATACAACGGTTTTTCGCAGAATGAAATTTTCAGAAAAAACCCATTTGTTCCTACACCTGCAAATCTTACCCTTCCATCTCAAACCAACTACAAAGAGAATCGAGATCATAAAGAGGAACTCCAACTTTTTGAAAGTATAAAACAACGCATTGTAGAGCAACGCTTATTTGTGGATCCCAAGCTCACCTTGCGATCGCTTTCCCTAACCCTTCAGATAAAGGAGAAGGAGCTTTCAAGGATCATAAACCACCATACCGATCATAATTTTTATCACTTTATCAATGGTTTTCGGGTGGAAGAATTCAAACGATTACTGGAAACCAACCTCAGTGAGCAGCTTTCTACCTTAGGGATCGCTCAAGAATCGGGTTTTAATTCAAAATCAACCTTTTACACAGCTTTCAAGTCCATAGAAGGCATCACCCCCAGGGAGTACAAATTACAGCTAAAAAAGTCCGAATAGAAGGAGTCGGACTGTTTAAAGGGGTTTCAAAAAAATTTAGCACACTACTTGCCGTTTTGGTTTCTGAAAATGCAAAAGCTTTTTGCTTTATGCAAGTAATAAACCCTATAAACCCATACTATATGAAGACCAAACTGCACATGGCGTCCTTACTAATTGTTAGTTGTTTTACCCTAAGCTGTACATCGTGTTCCAAAGATGACGATAACACTACAACAACCCCCACAGGAACCATAGACCCTGGTAACGATCCTAACTTTACCATAGAAAGTAGTAATTCCGAAGTGTCCGGAACCAATAGAAAAGTTAAAGTTTTTGGTATCGATATCTACGCAGCCCCCCAAGTAGAGGATAGCAAATTGCTGCATGCCGCCAATATTATGGCTCAATACTTAGACAACAACGAAGATGGAACTGTTGACAATCCCGAAGTGGTAAACAAAATGGTAGAAAACAAGGCCTTCTTATTCCTTTGGAAAACCGAGGCCGACTTCCCAGATTCGATCCCTTCAGGAAGATTGGGACAGGATTTGGGTAATGACGAAACCATTCCTGCTTGGCATACCAATGGACAAACAGGACGATTCGATGCTTCCCTGGAAGAAGTACTGAACATTATAACCCATGCCGGATATGCACAGGCCTATCCCGCTGTTTTTGGGGAAAACGCAGGAACCACTTTGGCCAATGCCATGGATATTGCAAGGGGCGGTCACTTTACCTCCATCCCTAATCCCTATCCCGAAAATGCTTGGTATACCTATGACGATACCACCTGCGATTACAACTGCCAAAGCACAGAATACATTTACTGGGCACTCACGTCCATCCTAGGTGCTCAAACCAATCGCTTGGATGAAATTGGAAACGAATGGAGGCTAAACACCCGCCAGAAGGTGCAGGACACGGATACAGCCATATACGCACTTTTAACCGATCCGCAATACAGGTTCCCTACGGTATTGCCGGATGGTAATTATAGAAGATAACTAATCGTAGAGCGACTTGTTCAGGATTTATGAGCAGGTCGTTTTACTTAAATGGACAACTCCATTTCAAACTGATCCACAGTGTTTTTGAGCGCTATAATGTCTAAATAGTTGACTTTGCTTTGCAATCGCTCATCGACATTGTTGATTCTAATGTTCTCAGACAATGTCTGAATGGCAGAAAACAATCGGGTCCAATGCGGTGGGTCATTTTCAAAAACATCGAATTGAGCCACGTACCCACTCTTAGGATCGATGATGAAATAGGCAATGGGTTTGTTTTGAAGGGAAACAACGTAGTAATCGTAAGTTCCTTTTTGTAGCGTCTCTATGTGGTTATCCCATGAATACACTTTCTGGTCGATGGTTTCCCAATTAAAATACGAAGCCGCGACTTTTTCCAATTCATAATCCGAAGTTTCAGTTTTAACATTAAAGCTTCCGCTATAGCATTTATACCGCTTGGTAATAGTAAATCCAATTCCTTCATAGGCTTTTATGGCCTTTTCGTTTTTGGTAATTACCTCTAGTGCGCATAGGGATACACCTTCTTTCTGAAGTTCGGGGATGGCGTGCTCATAAAGGCTATGGACGATACGTTTTCCACGGTATTCGGGAATAACCCCGGTTCCCGTATTAAAAGCCGTTTTATGCCCATTACGCTCGTCGATAGCGTGGATAATAAACCCCACCAGGGCTTCATTATCGAACATTCCGTACGACAGACTGTAATCCACCTTAGCTCGTTTCCATCGTTCTCTATAATACTCAGGATCGGCAGGCATGGTTACGAAGTAGCCTTCGAAGGCTTTGAGGAAACATTCCATGAGGGTTGCAAAAGGGATGGCATATAAATTTTTAATAACCATTCCCCTAATATCGGATTATTTACCCGCATAGTTAGGAAAAACATAAAAAACCAAGCCCCGGTTTTCTTTTTCAAAACCGAGGCTCTCCGTGTTCAAACTAAAGCTAGAATGTTTGATTTTATTTTTAACTACTTAAATGTTTTTTTGGAGAATGCCACACCTCCCGTACCAAAGGGGCTTCGTTGGACACCTCATAAAATGTTTCTGTGATGTCTGAGTTGTTTATCTCTACAATAGAAAATCCATTGAGTACCCTCATTTTTTGAACTTCTGTACTCGGGTCCGGCATGGGTGTTTTTCCATAGTACAATACTTCGGGATCATTTCCCGTACTTATCTTTTCCAAATAGGAACCGTCACCATAGGGAATGGAAGCATGACCACAACAGCGCATTTTGGGTTTGTTGCCGTTTTTGGCTGTTTTCCCTCCATACATGGCTAGATCTTCATTGTATACAATACCATTATGTACATGGCCCCAGTACCAAACATCGGGTACATGAGGATGCGTGGCACCCAACACTTGGCCCCAGAGGGGATTGTTAGGTTTAGGGCCGTGTTTATCTACCTCGATACCATTATGATGGGTACATAAAAGCACTTGTTTTCCAGAATTGTATGCCTTTGTTAAAAATTCCAACTGCTTCTGGCCTCCGTGTTTGGTAGCTATAATGCCATCCATATACAGCGCACTTTCGTCATAATAAGCGGAGTCCAATCCTACAATAATCCAATTACCAACCTCGAAGGAAAAATAGGTGCTCTTGTTCTGCTCGGAGAAACGGGGGTTTTGTAATGTGGTTCCCATAAGTCCGTTGGCACCATCGTACATTTCATGATTGCTGTTCATGGTGTAGAACTTTCCCTTGTATTTTTCTGGGATCATTTGCAGAAAGTTTTCCCGCTCTTCATTTTCGGTTCCCGCATAATATACATCCCCTAAATGAACAATATAATCTGGATTTTGGGCTACGACCCCTGCAATAACCAACTGTGCTGGACACCTTGTTTTATCGCCATCGGTCCATTTTCCAGTACCCCAGTCCCCAATAATAGCAATTTTAGCACTGGAAGGTATTTTATCCGATGGAGTGCTATTAACACCATCGGGTTGTAAAACAAAATCGTGTCTCTTGGAAGGTCTTAATTTATAATAGTAGTAATACACCAAAACCAGGGTCCATTTAATATCCAATTGGCAATATTTGGAAATGGCATAGATGGTTCCATCACCCGCTACCCATCCTGAAACATTCCACTCTTCCACCATACTCGAATCGATCTGTGCTTTAGGCATCCCAAAAACAGATCTCAGTATCTCTGTAAGAAATCCTTGATCTACCAAGTTGTTTAGGAAATAAAGCCCAAACATGTTTTCCATATCGTGACGGTAGTCTTCTTTATACGCGCCCGATAAAAAGTAATTTTCGCAAGAAACAAGATATTTCCAAAACTGATCGGCCACTCCTCGGTCTGTACTTAAATGGGCTTCTTCTTGGTATGCCGTTTCCAGTTTTTCGTTAATATCATTGAACGTATTCTGGGTGTTTTCATCAAAACTATATGTATCCATGGCTATTGTATTTAGACAACTCGTAAGGTCTCAACTTGTAAGGTCTTGAACAATACGTATTTATACGTGTTTTGAATAGAAAAGGACAACCCCGTCGGATTGTCCTTTTCCTTCATCATTCATGTTTATATTACGAAACTATTCCTCCTGGATCCGAAGATATATCCGGAGCCATTAAGACTCCCCAGGTTTTTTTCATTTGGTTTATTTTATCGGTAGCTCCCATATCTTCCAAAATATTGAGAACCGCATTGTAAGCCGAATCCAAAGCCCCTACGATCCATCCATGATGTACCGAGCAGCATTCCCCAGCAAAATTCAAGCAGCCATTAAACTCAGGGGTTAGCAATGTGGGGTATAGGTTTTTGAACTGCCCCGGCTTAAATAAAGCGAATGCACCGCCTCCAGCATGGCTATCCCAAAACCAAGTCTTGGTCGTTCTTTCAGGATCGTATCCCGCAAATTCTTCGTATACATCCACTTCAGGGTATAGATAGGCAATTCCTTTTAGGCATTCGTTTACACGTTCTCTATCGGATAGGGCTCCCATACGTTCTGCGTCCTGTGCCCAGCAATAGATTTGTAATACACCTCCTTGGGCTTCGTATCCATAGGAAGGATAAACAACTTGGCGGTTAGAACGATCCGACGTCCCCACACCCAATCCTTTGTCTTGACGGTGGCCTAGTTTTGCCCAAAATTGCGATTTAAAGGTGATGAATGCTTTAAAAGAAGGCATGTAGTTACTTTCCCGAATGGCCCTTGCTTTAGAGAAAGATAGTTTATCGAAAAAATTTTCTTTTAACTGCCCGTTTAAGTAATTCCCGTTGGGTAAGGTAGTAATCGCATAAGGATATGATTTTACCGTAAGCCCTTCCCCAAAAGGTCTTTGTATGGTTATGTTCATCCCTCCGTGTCCATCGAATAGTTTCTCATCGTAATCTACCTCGGTAACACGATGTAACATAAACACGCGTTGTTTGGGTTTGCTTGGAGAGCCAGGGGAAGGCTTTTTTGCTTCTGCCTTGGGCACAGAAGGTGGTGGTTCGGCTGCTGGGGTCAAGTTTGGGGGTGAATACCCAAAAGCATTGTTAGTTCCTTTAATCATCCCTATTTCCTGCTGCGCCCAATACCCATCTTCCGGACGTACACCATCTTCTAAATCCAACACGGCTCTACAGGCATCGGGAAAATGCTGCATTCCCTTATCCATGGTTACCATATAGATATTGGGGTCGGACGGATCGTAGGTATTCTTACTTCCGTTCCAATCATAAACAGCAATGACCATTTCCACAAAAGAGACCGAATACATACCCGTTCCTACGTTTAGGGTTTCCAGATAGCTGGCAACACTATACGGTAGAAAATTAGACTTATCTCCCATAGCAGGGTCATAATACTCGCCCAATTCCCCTAAGGTAAATACGTTGGTAAGATAGCCCCACATGGAGTAATGGTCGTATTGCATGAGGTATTCAAATCCTTCCTCGAAGGATTCGTCTATTTTTTTCAGGAACTTTTCGTTTACCTTGTCCAACACCATATTAATGGGTAAATAAGGATCGCCTTTTTCGGGTTTTACTTCAGTAACCCAAACCATATCCAAATCGCCTCCTTTATCAACCCCAAAATTTAAGGAGTTTAGCGGAGCCTCTTCAGCTGTTATGGGTGCTGTCATATTATTATATCGCAATCGCTGTACGTCCGAATTGTAATAGAACTTCCTCCATTTTACCATTTTGTCCTCCAGTCCATTGTATTTCAATACCGAGTTTACAGCCAAGGTAAGGTGTTGTACGGGGAGCATGTCAGCAGAAAATTGTGGTACGCGCATTCCCCCTACTTCTCCATAGAGTCCAGCAGCATTCACATTGTTTGGGTCGTATTCGGTGGAGTACCACGTATCGATACGGCCCCCAACCCGATCTGAAGCTTCAAAAACTTCGCATTCAATCCCCAAAGACTGAAGGATTAATCCTGAATAGAGTCCTGCAAATCCACCGCCAATAATACCTACTGTTGCTTGATCTTTTTCTTTAGGAACATAGGCTCTTTTCTTTCGGGATCGTTGCCGATTCACTTCTTTTCGGTAATTCTCTCCGTAATTTTCCAGTATCCATTTCGAAAATGCTTTTTTAACGGATCCCCGAGGCTCTGATTGTTTTAAACTTTCCAAATCTTTTCTGGAAGGGCCTGGTTTAAATGAAAGGTAACTCATGGTGTATGTTTTAAGGGTTTGTTTTTGAAGACGTTATACAACAAAC
>JANQKN010000113.1 GCA_028281065.1 Flavobacteriaceae bacterium
AAAGGATAATGTGCATTTTCGGGAACAAACACCACGGGATCGATCCCAAATTCCCTGAAATACTTTACAAATTTCAACCAACGCTGTACTCCTGGTCCGCCTGCAGGAGGCCAATAGTAACAGATAATGAGTACGCGTTTCATCAGTCTTCGGTCTTAGCGGCTTTGTTTTTTCGCAGTTGCAGGAAGAGCCCTCCCAAAATAATAAGGAAGAGTACAACGCTACTAGATAAAGCAATGGTACTTCCTTTTTTCACTACTTCAGGTTCGAATTTAAACACAACCTGATGAATTCCACTGGGAACCACCATAGCCCGTAGTGTATAATTGGCACGGAAATATTCGGCAGGTTGGCCATCTATGTAGACATTCCAACCGTGTGGGTAATAGGCTTCAGAAAACACGGCCAACTGATCGGTATTGGTCTTGGTTTCGTATACCAACTCGCTGGGTGAAAAACGAGCCAAATCTATTGTAGCAGTACTATCGCGGGAAATATCCTTGGTCGGTATTTTGGATAGGAAATTGGTATGGATCACAGCCGTTTTTTTGGTGTCCAAACTATCCAGCAACAAAATTTCCTCGTTGGCATTGTTAGCGGGAAGTACATTTTCCACAAACCAAGCAGGACCATTGCTATAAGGGTTCTGCGATACTTGGGGATTCCCTTCATTATCAGGTATAATAATATACTTTACATTAAGCATGTTGAGCATATTGGGATCTACGTCTTCCAAATAGAAATCGGCAATGTCCTGCATACGTCCTGGTTTGGCAGCGTGGTAGCCTCCCAATGCATTGTGGAAATAACTCGCCTGTCCGCTGCTAAAGGCATTTCGGGTAGCGTCGTATACCCTGTAGTGCCCATCGTCTTTTAAAATCTGTGTATCTGCGCCGCTGGGAAGGAACGGTTGCTCCATAAATTTGGCGCTTACAAAACTATCGCTGTTTACATAGCGCTGGTCTACGCCTACCAAATCGAAAAGCACCAAAAGTGTCAGAGCTCCTACAGCGTAAACTTCTTTGAGTTTTTTGGTATACACCAACCAAAGCACCCCTCCTGTTATCAAGACAAGGATCAAGGATCGTAATGCATCGGTGATCATTACCGCAGCACGGTCGTCCCGTACGGCATCCATAAACGGAACGCCCATTTGCTCGATGATCAAGCTATCGTAAGGGCTTGCAAAACCTATAGCAGAGCTGAAAACCAGCAACAACAGTAACAGTCCACCTACAATCCCGCCCCCATATAAAAGGGCTTTCTTTTTGGCTTGCTTCTCATGAAAATCGTTGAAAAACTGATGTAGTCCCACAATGGCAAGTATGGGAAGGATAAGTTCTATAATCACCTGAATGGACGAAACAGCCCTAAATTTATTGTACAGTGGTACGTAATCGATAAAGAATTCGGTAAGAAAAGAGAAATTCTTTCCCCATGATAAAAACAGACTCAACAAAAAGGCAGCGGTAATCCACCATTTTAAGCGTCCCTTCACCAAGAAAAGGGCCAATACGGCCAAAAATATAATAACAGCGCCTATGTAGGCTGGAGCCGCCACGATGGGCTGATCACCCCAATAGAAAGGGATTTGTTCGTTCAGGAAAAGATGGGCTTGTTGTGGTGTAGCCCCTACTTCTTTCATCAATTGCTTTGCGGCTTCAGAATCCTCTGGGAAACCATCGCTGGATCCACCTCCCATAAAATTGGGTACCAATAAATTAAGGCTTTCCAATTTTCCGTAGCTATATTCAGTAATGTAATCGTAACTAAGACCGCTTCCACCTTCCTTGGGTGACCCATCTGGGTTAATAGAGATTTCACTTTTCCCTCGAGTAGAAGTGGCTGCGTATTCTTGTGTAGCTAGGATATTGGTAGCATTCAACCCTAAAGCCAAAACCACCCCTAAAGCCATAACCCCAATAGCTTTAAAGTAATGGGGAAGCATCTTCTTTCGGTAGGCATCCACTAAGTAAGCGATTCCCAAACAAATCACCAGAAGCAGTAAATAATAGGTCATCTGGAAGTGATTGGCGACCAGTTCCAGCCCCATAGCCACCGTGGTGAGCAGGAAGCCTGCCAGGTATTTGCCCCGAAAGGTGAGTATAATTCCACTCAGCACCAAGGGCATATAGGCTATGGCATGGGCCTTGGCGTTATGCCCCACGCCCAGAATAATAATGAGGTAGGTAGAAAAGCCAAAGGCCAAAGCACCCAAAAATGCCAGTTTGTAATCTACTTTAAGCACCAAGAACAGTATGTACATCCCTATAAAATACAGGAAGAGATAATCGGCGGGACGTGGTAGGAAACGCAATGCCAAGTCCAATTTTTTAATGTAATTGTGCGGGTATTTCGCTCCTAATTGATAGGTAGGCATTCCACCAAATGCACTGTTGGTCCAATACGTTTCTTCCCCGGTTTGTTTTCTGAAATCGTTCTGCTGCTTTGCCATTCCCGTATACTGAACGATATCGCTTTGGAAAATGGCCTGGCCTTTAAGAACGGGGTGAAAATACGCTAGCGAAGCAATAATGAATAACACCAAAACAATCGCATGCGGAAGGAGTCGCTTAAAATTGAACTGCATATGTGTGAATTAAGAACGAGGGAAATTATAAAAAATAAGTAAGATAACGCCTATGGTTGTTCTTCAATTAAACGCCCGCGAACCTACTTTTCTTATTATTTAGTCAATCTCTTCAAAATCAATGTACTCGCCCACTACCTTTCCGTTGGACTTTGGGATATCCCCACGGGTTTGGGTTCTTTGTTGTTGGGCTTGGGACGGCTGACCCGTATCGAAAGGGGCTTGCCCAAAAGCGTTTTCGAAACGTTGGGCAGCTTTCTTGGCGAGATAACGCATAGCGTAAGGGGCCAGTAAGCGAAATAAAAACTTAAGGCCTAAATATACCAAGAGGATGATTAAGATCGTTTTCAAAAAGGAAATCATAGTAACTATTATGATTTTCAAAAGTACAGAATGCTCGACAAAAAGACGAAAAATAGCTATTAAATAAATGATAAAATCTTATATCTTTGGTCCAAACCAAACTGCAATGCGCTTCCTACAAACGTTCCTTTTTATTGCGCTGTTATTCCCTATTGGCGCAATGGCCCAATACACAGAAATGATTAATACCAACCGTCCCGGTGTTTCGCAAGGCGCCTTTTCGGTAGGTAAGAATGTACTTCAATTTGAATCTGGGATTTCCATAGGAAAAGAAAAACACGACCTCCTGCAAACGGAAACCAATGCCTTTGCTTGGGATTACAGTATACGCTATGGATTTTTTAAGGAGGAGTTGGAAGTAAGCCTCATTGGTATCTATCAGCGTAATAAGATTACCGATAGCCGAGGCGCAGTTCCTTTCGAATTTACCAACAGCAACTTTAGAAGCAATACCTTGGGAGCTAAATACCTTGTATACGATCCCTACCGCAAAAAGGTGTTGGAAGGGCCCAACCTACTGAGTTGGAAGAAAAACAACCGATTTCAATGGTCCGACCTAATCCCTGCAGTTTCTGTGTATGCAGGAGCCAATTTCGATTTTGCAGACAACCCTTTTACGCCCGAGCAGGAAAGCAGCATTAGCCCTAAGATTGTGCTATCTACTCAAAACAACTTTATAGGTGGTTTTGTATTGGTAACCAATATTATTGCGGACCGTGTTACCACAGATTTCCCTACCTATGGCTACATTGTAACGCTTACGCACGCGACCAACGACTATTTTTCGATTTTTGTGGAAAACCAAGGGTTTAAGAGCGATTTTTATGCGGATAACATCCTACGGGGTGGTGCCGCTGCATTGATCAATGAGGATTTGCACGTAGATTTATCAGTTTCCATTAACTTTAAGGACACTCCTTCCCTATTCTATGGAAGATTGGGAGTTGCCTACCGATTCGATATGCACGGGGACGATGAGTTCATCGAGGAGAAAGGAAAAGCTGGACGTGAAGCAAAACGGGCTGAAAAAGAGAAGAACAAAGCCCTTAAAAAGAAAAAGAAGGAAAAAAGAAGAGGAAAAAAGCGTAAGGACAGTTTTGAGTTGGATGATGACGGTGGCGACGGAGGACTGAAATAAGGAGCATGCCTATGATTGAAATTAAACAAGTAACCAACCCAAAACAACTCAAGCAATTTGTTACATTCCCCTTTTCTCTGTACAAAGACTGCCAGTACTGGGTTCCCCCACTTATAAAAGACGAACTGGAAACCTTGGATGCCTCCAAGAATCCTGTCTTTAAAAATGCCGAAGCCACTTACTACCTAGCCCTTAAGGATGGAAAAATCGCCGGGAGGATTGCTGTCATCGTAAATCACCTGGAAATTCAGGAGCAGCAAAAAAAGAAGGTACGCTTTGGATGGTTCGATGTTGTTGATGATATAGAAGTGACCAAAGCCTTGATGGAAAAGGTCTACGAAATTGGCCGCAACCACAACCTGGAATATGCCGAAGGTCCTGTTGGGTTCTCCAACATGGAAAAAGCGGGTATCCTTACGCGGGGATTCGATGAAATGAATACCATGATTACTTGGTACCACTACCCGTACTATGCAGAGCACTTCAAAAAACTAGGCTTCGAAAAGCAGGCGACCTGGGTAGAGTTTAAAATGAACATCCCTCCTTCCATTAAGGAAAAGGTGGCAAAATTTTCCGGAATTGTTAAGAAGCGCTATGGCCTCTCCGTGATTCGGTTTAAGAACAAAAAGGAGATCCTTCCCTTTGTGGACAGCATGTTCGATCTCTTGAACAAAACCTACAATACGCTACAGACGTTTGTACCCATACAGCAATACCAGATCGATTACTACAAAGAAAAATACTTTGGGTTTATACATCCCGATTATATTACCTGCATTAAGGACGAATCCGGTAAGCTCATAGCGTTTTCGGTGGTGATGCCTTCCTTTAGCAAAGCGCTTAAGAAAGCAAACGGAAAGCTATTCCCATTGGGGTGGTGGCATATCCTGCAGGCACAGAAGAAGAACGATCTCGCGGCTTTCTATCTTATCGGGATCGACCCTGAATACCAAGGCAAAGGGGTTACGGCCATTATTTTTGAAGAAATGCAGCACCTGTTTAATGCAAAAGGCATACAAACGGTAGAAACCAACCCTGAATTGATAGAAAACACGGCTGTACAGTTATTGTGGAAGGATTATAACCCCGAACAGCACAAAGAGCGAAGTACTTTTAGAAAAAGTATTTAGCGTAACCAATCTTGCCCAAAGACAATTACAGCTTCCCCGTAGTTCAGGTAACATAGTTATAAAGAAATGCAGCCTTACCCCTTTTTCAACACCTCCATACGTTCCTTATGGTAATTGTTGCCGCTTATTTCGTAGGCCTTGGCAACAAATTGTAAGGCATTCGCAGTGTCGTTGTTCCTTTCGTAGTAATCTGCCATGGAGTCGTAGGCATTGGCACTGGTTGGATAAAAATCGATGGCAAATTGTAAGAACATCTTTGCCTTCTCCATTTGCCCCATATCCATACTCATATAGCCAAGGGCATTGAACAAATCTTCCGGATAGGGCGCTACAACGTAGTTGAAATGCTCCTTGAGTTTTTCCGCACGGTAGTTTACAATACTGTACAGTTCTTCCTTCGAGGTATCGGGCGAATTGAACTTGTCCGTATGTTCCATTTGAAACCATTGAAAGGTGGAAATAAGCCCATCCATAAGCGACGGATATACAATGGTACCGTGCAAATCCCTGGGATAGAATTTCCAATCGAAAGCCAATCCGTTGTTGCTGCTTTTTTTAACGATTTCAGAAAACATGATATTGGAGCGGGCAAACAACGTAAAGTCTGTAGTATCCTGCATGACATTGTCTATAGTCACTTCTGGGTTTTGCATATGTAATTGCCCACCTAACGACACAAACAACGATTTCCCCTTAAAATCTGCACCAGAGAGTTTTTCTTCGGCATCTATAAGCAATGCTTGGTGGTCCCAATCCAAACTGGGGTCGATAGCCACATAATTGGAAAACAATTGGGAATTGCTAAGCAATGTATGAAGCGTAAACAAACCCCCATACGAATGTCCAATAAGGCTTCTAAAACCTGTGACAGGGTATTTGCTTTCCACGAACGGGATGAGCTCGGTTTCCAAAAATGCTATAAAATTATCTGCTTCCCCACTCGCTCCGTTGAAGGGCATCCCGTAGAGTTCAGTTACTTTAGAAGGCGTTAAATCGCGTACTCTGTGCTTAGCGTTGGAAATACCCACAACAACCATTTCGGGCATAAAGCCGCCACTGTAAAACCCGAGTACATTATGAACCGTTGGAAGGAACATTTCCCCATCCAAAACAAAGGCCACTGGGTACTTTTTATTTTGGGACGGGTTGTAACTGCTTGGTAATTGCACGTAAATCTCGCGGTATTCATTCAGTTTTTGGGAATATACACTATCCAAAGTGCCCACACTCTGTAAATACTCAGGATTTTGACCCGTTTGGGCATATGCTAAGTGTTGAAAAAAAAGGCCCACTCCTAGGGCTAAACATACTAGTATTCGGTTCATTCTTTAAAATTTTTTCAAATATAACTAAAGATTTAGTTTTAACTAATAAATTAGTTTAAAAATGAAAGGGGGTGCTGTTTTAGGTAGTTTGTGGAATGCGCACTACCCTATTTAGTAGTATAAAGTATTTTCAACTACTTCTTAAGCTTTCGTTGGGAATTACTAGAGTAGGACTCAAGCGGGGGGCATATGCAAATATCCTCAGTGCATTCCTTACGAATCCGAATCCTTACTTTATTATGAATCTTCTGGGGCAAAGGAAGCGTAGACTCAAGGGCCTTTGTCCATCGAACCCTAATATGCTCATAACTGTCCTTGATATTATCCAATCTACAATTGACTAATTCCTCTTCGATTTCCCGTCTTAATCCTTGAAAAAGGGCAGCAGCTTGGTAATGATCCTTAGCCTTGCCCGAATAATTGATAGATGAATTTACAGCAGTTAAAATCGCAGCGATTAAACTTATAATTCCCGCAGCTATGTATAAGTATTTGTTCCCTAACTCGGAAAGAGCCGCAAAAAACGAGGAAGCAACAACTGCACTGAACCCAGCAGCAAAATATGCCAACCTAAGATGTTTATTAGAGTATTTGGACGCCGCTGTATGATGAGCAATGTGCATTACTTGAGTGCTGCATTTCCAGATCAATAACATTTCTTCTTTTGTTTTCATTATCTCCCCAATTTAAATTTAACTTACTGTATATCAAATATATAAATAATAAAAATGGAAAGCCGAGCAAGATGGAAGGAATGCATTTCCATGACAAAATTATTTTCAAAAAGAATCCTTTGGTAAAAAAATTATCATGCTAGCAAAGGCATTAAAAAAGCCCCAGTTCCTACGACAGAACTGGGGCGGGGCATGGCGAAGCCTCGAATTCAACTAGCCATCAATCATTTTTGTTTAAAAATCCGTTGAAAGGCCTCGCCACAATGCACAAAAACAACCGCTTCTTTAAGTGCCTTGGTATTGTTGTATTTGTACTGTGTTCATCATTGTTGTTTTAAGAGGGTTTTGTTTCCAGCCGTTTCATCCATCGTATTCTGTACGCTACGGCGGCTTTACGATGTTTGGCCAGCCTTTGTAAAACCTTTGTTAGGGTTGCACCAGCCTCTTCCCTACTTTCCATTCATAGTGGCTTTGGGGCTCTTGCCGGTCTCGGCATACACCTTCAGTTCCTGTTGTACGGTGCTTAGGTTTTTTTCGATTCGCTTCTTCACCTTCCCTTTAGCGAGTTTAAGCGGGCCTTTTACGTACATGTTTAGGTGGAACACTACTTTACTTTTGTTTTCCCCCATAGGGATCACCTTTTGGGTGGTTACACCATACTCAATAGGGCCTGATTGGAACGAAGTCTGAAACTCCAATTCATGGGTGTCTTCCATAAAACGGGTTAACACTTCCAAGCCTTCCCTATCGCCAGACATTACCTTGCGGGTCAGTACGGGCGCATTGGTAGGTGGATTGTACTGTGCGGGTATTTCTTCCCTAGTGGCAGGGAACGATTTGTCCACGGTAGAGGCCCATTGGGCTATATCGGCAAAACCTTCGCCAAAGATTTCCCATACGGTGTCTGCTGGAGCATTGATCTCGGTTTCTACATGAACCACCACATTGGGTTCCTTGTCTTTTGTGGGTTCTGGATTGTTTTGCGCCTGTAGGGACAGGATTCCGAAAAGGGCAAAAAGGAGTAAGGGGGTTTGTTTAATTTGTGCTTTCATGATACTTGTGTTTTATTGTTTAAGGCAAAAGTATCGGCAAGCACCGCCAATGAATTGGTGTAAAATGTCAAAAGCTTGTCATTTTATGCCAGGGCCGAATTTCGGTACTGCGAAGGGGAAATGCCAAAGTGGGCGGAGAAGGATTTTGAAAAATTGGCGGGGTCCTCGAAACAGCAATCGAAGGCAATTTCCGAAATACGCAACTCGGGCTGAGCCAGTAGTTCCTTGGCGCGGTTAAGCCGTTGGGTTAGGATGTACTTCTTGGGGCTTTCTTCGTAGACCTTCCTGAATTTTCTATTGAAGGAGGAAAGGCTCATCCCGCAAAGGTGGGCCAATTCGTCCAAGGACAATCGTTCGAAAAGATGCGCCTGGACAATCTCCGTAAACTCATGAGCTATGGGATTGAACAGGTTTTTGAAGACGGTTTGCATTCCGTTTTCGCCTTCCAAAGTCATGAGCAGAAACAGGAACTCCCTCAATTTAATGATAACCAGTTCTTCATCGAACAGTTCGGGATTGTCGAAATAGTGCTGCAAGCCTTCAATGAATTTTTCGATTGTAGTATTGGGCGGGATCCTATAAGCAGGAAGGGAAGGTTGGTTCCCTGTTTCTGTGTGGGAAAGGAATGCGGGTAAAGGATGTTTGTACATCGTTTCCAGGATATCGGGCGAAAGCCGGAAAAAGAAAGCTTGGTAGGTTTTGGAGCCCTCGCTGGGGAGCCAATTGTTAACGATGTTCCCCGAACTTATCACCACGCAATCCCCCTTGCCCAGATTAAGGGTGTAGGTTGGGGTGCGCAATACGGAGGTGCCTTCCACTACATAAATAATGCGAGCTTCGTTGTTTAGGGTTTGTGGGTTTACTTCGAATGGTGGATGTATGATCACCTTTCCCAAAACGGGGAGATCCCCCAGATTATGTAAAAAAGATTGTATCAAAACTGGTAACTCCTATTGCATCAAATATAGGGAATGCAATGTTTTATAAAAACTCAATGATTAAAACACACTATTTAGTTTTCACGGCAATGAATCGTACAAATAATCCATAGCGATGAGGCATGGGTAGTTGTAGGACAGTTTTATGTCCTCGGAATCCATGGTAAATATGGAATGGTCCCCAGCTCCTTCGGAAGAACAACCTTTAAGGTTTTGAACCCATTCTGCCAGTTTATCTATAAATTCATAGTATTCTGCTTTGCTTAAGGTAGTACTCCTATGGTTGATCATGTTGTTTTTTACCGCGTATTTTATCCACCCCTCCAGTTCTTCCACAGGCATCAGCATTTTATTATGTCTTTCCAAGTCATCCAAAAAATCCCTGACATAAAAAAGCTGAAAGTTGGTGTCCTTGTCAACCACTAAGATTCTAATATAATCTACTAGGTAACATCCCCCAGAACTTACTTTTATGGTTAATGTATCCTTTGCTTTTAGGGTTTTTAAACGATCTACATCTTCTACGTTACTGTATTGCGAATATCCAGATACAATAGAACCTAGGAAGAAAAAAAGGAGGATAAGGTATTTCATAGTATTCGTGCTATTTTATTTAATCTTCTCTTTTTCAAAAGCCCGGAGTTTTCTCCTAATGGTACCAAAGCTATTGTCGGGGGTATTGCAAAAGGCAATAACAGCCACATTGTTTTCGGGGTTTAGGTATAGAAAAGAGTACACCCCATCCATCACTCCGTTATGTAGCCTAAGATCGGCTGCAGAGATGGCCCAGAAAACCCCAAAATTGTATTCGTCATCAAACTCATAGTCGCTACGCTCTTCGAAATGGCTTTCGTCCAATTGGGGTGTGAACAGGGTTTTGTATGCCTCTACGCTTAACAACTCCCCTTCCCCATTGTATCCCCGTATCATTTCCTGAAGGTATTTGGTCATATCCTCCACGTTGGACTTTAGCTGCCCTTCGGGATAGCCGGCATCGCGGTATCTGGGAAAGCGCAGGGGTTGGTCCAAACTATCCAGCTCGTACAGATTTGCTGCCAAAGCGGCATCTACATCTTCATAAAACCAGCCTGTGTGATTCATTAGCAAGGGGTTAAAAATCTTCTCTTTGGTGAACTGATCGAAACTCTTGCCCGACTTTATCTCCACAATCCTAGCGGCAAGGGTGGCACCCATGTTCGAATACTCAAAGGTACTGCCCGGGGGCTTGTTCAAAAAGTTTTCCTCATCGTACCATTTGCCATTAGGCAGACAAACCCTTGTGATGTATTCGTCCAAATCTATGGGTTCTCCCAAGGTAAAATAACCGATTCTGTCTACAAGTTCAAAGCTTGATGAGAAGTCCATTAAATCGACGTCTTCCAAAAACCAATAGATGGATCCGTCGGTATCATCGAAATTGTCGGTTATGGTTGAGGTATGGGTAACCAAGTGGCGTACGGTAATGGTGTCGTTGGGGAAATAGGGGTTTACTATTTCGTAGGGTAAAATACTATTGATGGGCTCATCCAGATTCAGTTTTCCTTCGTCTAGCAGTAGCATGAGGGAAACGCCTATAAAGGTCTTGGAAATGGACGCCA
>JANQKN010000117.1 GCA_028281065.1 Flavobacteriaceae bacterium
TGATCCTACTCATGAAATACCAAGACGACCTAACTATAAAAGAAATTTCAAAAGCCCTAGAACTGGGGGAAAGCGCTGTGAAAATGCGAATAAACAGAGCCAAAGCCCGGATCATGGAAATTTATAAAACCCTGTAGCATGAAAAATCCATTCAAGAACCTTGTCTCCAACGAAGAGTTGCCAGAGTTTTTAAAACAAAAAGTGCTGGACGACCTAGAGCTTATTAAACTTAGCTTGGATTTCGCCGACCTATTTGCTATTAAATACCCCGAAACTATCAACAACATCCTTAAAACCACCAAATACAACACAAACAACCGATAAATCTCACCACTATGAAAGAGTTATTTAATGCAGAACCGTTAGAGAAACTATTATCGCAGCTACAGGAAGTGCTTCCTCTAATTTTAGGTGCCCTCCTCTTTTTTATAGGATCCTGGATCCTACTTAGACTGGTACTCTTTGTTGTACGCAAGTCATTAAAACTAACCAAGATCGATTCACTAATCGCCAAAGTGACCGAAAACGGAAACATCTTCGGCACTTCCTTTACTTTTAGTCCCACCCAGGTCATTCTTGGCTTTGTAAAATGGTTTATGATCCTAATCCTAGCCATACTGGGTTCGGATATGTTGGGACTTACCATGATATCCCAGGAAGTGGGAAAGCTGGTGAGTTATTTGCCTAGAATTTTTAGTGCCTTTGTTATCCTTGGGTTGGGGCTGTATTTTGCAACTATTGCGAGACGTTCTGTACAAGAGGTAATTAAATCGTTCGACTTTAACGGCTCCAAAATAATAAGTCTTATCCTGTTCTATGTTATAGTTGCCATTACGGTAATTACCTCCTTAAACCAGGCAGGTGTAAACACAGATATCATCACCAAGAACCTGTCGATCATTCTAGGGGCCATCCTTGCTACGTTTACCATTGCCTTAGGGTTGGGAACCAAGGATATCATTACCCGATTGGTTTTGGGTTTTTATGCCAGAAAGAACTTTGTTGTGGGACAATGGATACGGATCGATCAGTTTGAAGGGAAGATCGAAGCCATAGATAATATATGCTTACTAGTATCCAACGGGGAACAGAAAAGGATTTACCCCATAAAAATGGTTTCGAACAAACGGATTGAAATCCTAAAAGATGTAACCTTCGAAAAAAATATGGAATAAAAAGTGACTTTCTCCTTTTGGAAGTGTCCTATAGAAAAAAGCCCCTCGTACTTTTGGATTGATTACTATGGTGTGGACGATTCTTTTTGTGTTATTTCAGTTAATAATAATTACAGTTTTAATAGTATGGCTTATCGGTGTCGGGAAACAAAACATAGAGTTTAGAAAGAACCTAGGCAAGCGGAAAGACAACGATTGCAAAAACAAAATAGTTAAAAAGCAAAACAACCAGTTTTTGGGTTAATAAGTACCATTACTTCTTTTCTTTAAGTGAGGTTTTGGAAGTGTGATGAAGGATCCGGCACCTGTGTCGGATTCTTTTTTTATTTAAGTGCCCTCTTACCTTGTCGGACTCCATAAAATGATTATTTTTGCAAACGATTTTACGAAATCGGGATGTGGCGCAGTCTGGTAGCGTACACGCCTGGGGGGCGTGGGGTCGCAGGTTCAAATCCTGTCATCCCGACAAGTTAAAGTAAAGAGGTTCTCGTAGAAAGCTTGCTTTCTTAAGAGGACCTTTTAGTTTAAATAAAATTAAAGTTTCACTTTAATTTGCAACAATCCATCACTCTGGATCATTAAAAATAATCCTGTCATCCCGACCATAAAGTTGAACAGTTTTTGTTCAGCTTTTTTTGTTTGAACAAGATAGAAACTTGTTTTCAAAATCGAAGTGAAAACCTGTGGTTTTTAGTTTCTTAATCTAACTCGGACAACCGTACGATTTGCCTCAAATTGTGCTCTATGGATTCTTGTTCCATAGCATTTAGGATGGTAGTAATGTAGAATTTTCTCCTGGCTATCATATTCAGGAATTTAGGATCTTGAAACAAGGCAATGTTTTTGGGGTTGGTAAGATTAATAAAATCCCCATGTTCTATAAGATAAGGCTCTACCCTATGCTTCCAAAGGAAACGGGAGTTTTCCTCCTCTTCCTGAAAGTCCTTCAAAACATCTTTCCAAGTTATGAGATAATTGCGAAGGGAATCGTTTCTAATAAGTTGAATCTCCCCCGTACTTATCAACGATTCTATCACCCCGTTGGAGGGATCGAACGTAAGCCCCCTAAAAACACCCGGGCCATAGCGCAGTACGGAATCCAGCGAAACCTGGGTATCGTTCATACTGGAAACATTACGTAGTACTATATTACAGGCTCGTAATGAATTTATATGTCCTGCTTTGTTTTCTTCAAACTGAGCTAGATTTCCTGTTGCTTCTTTATGAAGCTCCGCAAGCAGGACTTTTTCTTTGTTTCGGTCCTTCCTGCCTTCATTCCATCCGTTGATCTGTATCGCAATAAGAATCCCCAGTACCACGAGGATTATTTCCCCCAAAGCGTAGAAAAGATACTTACCAAATTTACTATCGGATAATTGACGCTGCCTCATTTTTCGAAAGAACCGTAATATAGATTTATTCAATTAAAAACGTAATATACCCAAAAGTACTAAAAGCTTAATTGTTGCCCATTTTAACACAAAAGCCTGAAAAAAGGCAATACAACACAAAAAAGAATTACACGAAATCGTTATTTGTGTCCATAAAACCCCTGTTTTGGAGTATGAATTCGAAATAAATCCAAAATGTAGGTTTTTACGTACATGAATGTGTAACCGAATCGAAAAGCACATTTATGAAAACGAAAACATGGAAAAACTCAATAGGAATCATACTCCTATTTTTTGCAATTACCCCCGTATTTGGGCAAGTAGGGATAGGAACTACGTCCCCAGATACCAGTTCTGCCCTAGACATTAATGTAGCCAATAAAGGGCTGCTCATACCACGTGTAGCCCTTTCGGGAACCAATGACCTTACTACCATTGCCAATCCTGCCACTTCCCTTTTGGTGTATAATACAGCACCCTCAGGAAGTGGAATCACAGCTGTAACCCCAGGTTTCTATTATTTCGACGGAAGCCAATGGAACACTTTTTCGAACAGCAACACAGGTGACGACTGGAGTTTGGATGGAAATTCAGGTACCGATAGCAACGTAAACTATGTGGGGACTTCGGACAGCCAAGACCTCAGCATTGCTACCAATGCTACGCCACGCCTTCGTATAGACGACAACAATTTTCAGATTAAAGCCATGGGGAATGGATCGCAAAACCGCCCGTTTTATTCCTGGGACAATGACACCAACACAGGATTGTGGCGAAAAGGAGGCGATCAACTAGGCCTAGGCGCAGGTAATTTGGAGTTTATTACCCTATCCGAAAGTAACTCCAACCCCAGCGAACTCATTATTAATGAAGACAACGATGCCGATTTCGATGTAAACATAAAAGGCGCCACCGAAAACAACCTGCTTTATGTAGATGGTTCTGCCAATGCCATCGGTATCGGCAAATCGAACCCCACCAGTCGTTTGGATGTTTTTTCGGACAATGGTTTTGCCATTACCAGCAGCGGTAGAATTAAGGGAATCTTTTCCAGATCGCAAACCGCAAACATAGGTTCCTCGGGAGGTTCTTTTATACTGGATATCGATTCCAATCCTTCCAACGGGCATTTAGCAGAAGGCGTTATGGCTGGTGTGTTGGTCGATGGAAGCATTGTGGGTGCCTACGGAAGGGTATACCGTCCCGACAACAACTGGGGGCTTTATACGGTAAACAATGGTGTGGCGCTTCAGTTCTTTACCTTTTCAGATAGCAGACTTAAAACCAACATCAACGATTTGGAAAGTTCCATAGACAAAATCATGGCTCTGCGCCCCGTTACCTACACATGGGATTCTAAAAAACATCCTTCCTTTGGCGGCGACACCCGAAAGCAAATCGGATTCCTTTCCCAAGAACTGGAACAGGTATTCCCGGAATTGGTCAACAAATCTTCTGTGGTACTTCCCAACGAAAATGTTCAAAATACTGAAGAAAAGTTTGATGCTGTGAGTTACGATGGGCTCATCCCCGTGTTGACCAAAGCCCTTCAGGAACAACAAAAGGTGATAGAGCAACTCAACGCCAGAATCGAAGTATTGGAAAACAAGTAATATCGCCCCTTTTTTTGCCCCTTATCCCGTTGGTTGCGATCAACGGGGTTTTCTTTTCAGAAAAACTTAACAACGCATTGTTTCTGCTACCGTTCTTTATTTAGTATTTTTAATCACCCAATCGTTTTCAATATGAAGTATCCATTCATTGTAATTCTAATTGCCCTAACGGTTCTGGGCTGTGCCCAAAATAAAAACACTTCTGTGGCCATCTCTTCAGATAATACAAAAGGGTATACCGTACAGACCGTGGTATCTGGTCTGGACAACCCTTGGGGGATGACTTGGCTCCCCGATGGTAGTATGCTGATTACCGAAAAAAGCGGTTCGCTTATACACTATAAAAACAGAAGAAAAACAGAAGTCCAAAACATCCCCGATATCTATGTACGTGGACAAGGTGGTTTTTTAGACGTGGAACTGCACCCCAATTATGCTGAAAACGGCTGGATTTATTTTACCCACTCTTCTTCCGAAGGTTCCGGTGAGGGTGGAAACACCAAACTCATCCGTGCGAAATTGGAAGGAAACTCACTTACAAACATAGAAAGCCTATACAAAGCAGAGCCCAATAGCCGAAGGGGGCAACATTTTGGTTCCCGAATCGAATTTGACAACGATGGTTTCCTTTATTTCACCGTTGGCGATCGGGGTAATCGCGATGTAAATCCACAAGATATTACCAGGGACAATGGAAAAGTGTATCGCCTTAATGATGATGGCAGTATTCCAGAAGACAACCCTTTTGTAAATGAACCCAATGCCAAGAAAGCCATTTATTCTTACGGCCATAGAAATCAACAAGGTATGGCAAAGCATCCCACATCTGGGAAAATATGGACCCATGAACATGGCCCTAAAGGGGGTGACGAAATAAACATCATAAAAAAAGGAGCTAACTACGGATGGCCCATAATTTCCTATGGGGTTAATTACAGTGGCAGCAAATTCACGGAGGAAACCGAGCGTCCCGGGATGGAACAACCTGTATACCATTGGACACCTTCTATTGCTCCTTGTGGGATGGATTTCGTGAAAGGAGGGCGCTACCCAGAATGGGAAGGCGATCTCTTGGTAGGTTCCCTAAAGTTCGATTATGTAGAGCTTGTAAAACTAAACGGGGAAACGGTGATAGGAAGGGAAAAAATAGCTGATGGTATAGGAAGGGTCCGAAATGTAAAAATGGGGCCCGACAACCTCATCTATATTGCCTTGGAAGGACAAGGAATCGTAAGACTTATCCCTAAATAAACCTATGAAACCAATTATTTATGTCATGATTGCAACCATCGTATTGGGATGCAAGTTCAATTCGGAAGAAGAAGCCAACCTACAAAACCAACCCATTTCCCAAAACATACAAGATCCCTCCCTAAAAGCCAGTAAGGAACGAGGTGGGCTGGTCTACACAGATTTTTGCATGCAATGCCACTTAGGCAATGGTATGGGGGTTCCCGGGGCCTTTCCACCCTTGGCACAGTCTGATTGGCTTATCGAAAAAAGAACCGAGAGCATTCACGCTGTAAAATATGGTCAGAAAGGGGAAATCACGGTCAATGGAAAAACATACAACGGACTCATGGCTCCTATGGGACTGACTGACGAAGAAGTGGCCGATGTTATGAACTATATCATGAATTCATGGGGCAATACGCAAACAGAAATGGTGACCCCAGCCGAGGTAAAAGCTGTTGAAAAATAACAAAACCCTGTACACGCGAGCATTGCTATTCTCATTACCTTTGCAGAAACAATTAGCCTATGCTCATTATTGGTATAGCCGGTGGAACGGGAAGTGGAAAAACAACGGTGGTAAAACAAATTGTTGAAGAATTCCCGAAAAATGAAGTTTGTGTTATCTCACAAGATTCCTATTACCGGGACACTTCTCACCTTACTTACGAAGAACGGGTGCGTATAAATTTTGATCACCCAAAATCCATCGACTTCGAGTTGCTCGTACAACACCTCAAGGATCTAAAAGAAGGTAAATCGGTAGAACAGCCCGTATATTCTTTCGTAGAACACAACAGAACAGGCGAGACTGTTACTTTTCATCCCAAAAAGGTGGTTATTATAGAAGGGATCCTTATCCTTACCAACAAAGAACTTCGGGAACTTTGCGACGTAAAGCTATATGTTCATGCAGACAGCGATGAGCGGCTCATTAGGCGTCTACGCAGGGACATGGCAGAAAGAGGCAGGGATTTAAATGAAATCCTTAACCGTTACCAAAGTACACTAAAACCCATGCACGAGCAGTTTATAGAACCAACCAAGGAATTTGCAGACATTATTATTCCTACCAATCGTTATAATACTGTGGCTGTACAACTATTGCGTAATATTATTCACCAAAAACTGATCTAAACTTCGTGAAGTCTCCCAAAATCGCAAAAAACAAATGGTTCGTAGTGCTTAGTAGCACCTATGTAATCATTCTTATCCTTTTTGTGGTTTGGATGGTATTTTTCGACACCAATTCCTATTTTATCCATAAGGAACTGAATGATGAAATAAAAGCCTTGGAACAGACCAAAGAGTTTTATGAAGAGGAAATAAAAGAGGACCGAAAGTTCATCGAAAAGATGAAGGACAGCAACGAAGTGGAAAAATACGCTAGGGAAAAATACTACCTAAAACGTGAAAATGAAGATATTTACATCATTGAACACGAAGACAGCTTAAAATTGAAATCGAAAAATGAGTAACCCATTATTCCAGGAGTTCGATGAAGTTTCCTCCAAAGCCTGGAAACAGAAAATACAAGTAGACCTAAAAGGCGCCGATTACAACGAAACCCTTATCTGGCAGAGTTTGGAAGGAATCCATGTTAAGCCCTTTTACCATGCCGATGAGTCTGAAAGCCCTTTCCAACCGATCCCAAATCATCCCAACGATTGGAACATAGCCCAATCCCTCTTTATAGATGATGAAGGTATTGTAAACAAATTGGCACTGGATGCCATAGAACGGGGAGCAGAATCCATTGTTTTTAAAGCAACGACTGTTTTCAACATAGAAAAGGTGTTCGAATACTATCCTTTTCAAAAGGTGCCCGTCCTCTTTCAGCTTGAATTTTTAGACGCTGATTTTTTGAAAAAACTTATAGGCTTTCTTTCCAGTCATCAAGCACAAACCTACTACGCTATCGATATCTTGGGAAACCTTGCCCAAAGCGGGAATTGGTACCACAACCTAAAACAGGACCATGAGATTATAGCAAATGTATTGCAGGAATATCCCCATGAGAATATACTAGCAATAGACACCTCACTATACCAAAATGCTGGTGCCAATGTAGTACAGCAATTGGGGTATGGCCTAGCCCACCTTAACGAATACCTGAACCATTTCTATCCCTCATCAGCAGAAGGACAAACCGTTGCCATTACCTTTAAAGTAGCTGTAGGGCCCAATTACTTTTTTGAAATCGCAAAGATCCGAAGCCTTAGGAAATTGGTATCACTCCTTGCCAAGGAATATGGGTTATCCATAAACTGCCATGTATGGGCGGAACCTTCCAAACGCAACAAAACCCTTTACGATTACAATGTAAACATGCTTCGCACCACTACCGAATGTATGAGCGCAATACTAGGAGGCGCCAATACGGTAAGCAATTTGCCGTACGATGCCATTTATCATAAAAGCAATGAGTTTGGGGAGCGCATTTCCAGAAACCAACTGCTTATCCTAAAAGCCGAAAGCTATTTCGACGTAGTCAACAATGTAGCAGACGGTAGTTACTACATTGAGAGCCTCACCGAACAGCTGGGAGAAAAAGCCTTGGAACTTTTTAAGGATATCGAAAAAAACGGAGGACTTTTTCAACAATTGAAAAATGGTACCCTTCAGAAAAAAATAAAGGAAAGTGCCCAAAAAGAGGAAGCACTCTTTAATGAAGGAGCCTTGGTTCTTCTGGGGACGAATAAATACAAAAACGAAAACAATCGTATGAAAAACGATCTGGAATTATTCCCTTTCGTTAAAACCAATCCCAGAAAAACCCTTATCGAGCCCATTATTGAAAAACGAATTTCCGAAGCCCTCGAGAAACAACGATTAGAAGATGAATAAACTATTCTATACCCTTTCCCTTTTTGCCATTGTATTGCTTTTTCCACAATGCGAAGAGCCCTTGCAGTATAAATATGCTGACAAGCCCTTTACCATAAACTGTACATCGGAAGACAATGTCCTTATAAAGGAAGCCCTATATAGTTTTCAATCCGATATCGCTACCTATTTCAACGATCCGGACCTCATACCAGGGAGTACCAGTGCACAGGTCTATGCGTATCGTAATTTTATCTTCAAAGGCTTGGACGGCAGCTTACCTTATGGTGACATAGCTTCCCCGCATACCTGGGAAATTTTAAAGAGACTGAAAGAAGTACCCGGGCTTTGGGACAGGAACCGCAAAGGAACCAACCTCGATTACAATGGAGAATTCATGAAGTGTATTTTCAACAACATAAAAGACGACGCTGTAAAAACACATATTAATAGCCTTTTACAAGTAGATTACCTTACCCCAAGAGTCATGGCAGAGCCCATGCGACAACAAGTAGCCAAAGCCTTTAGTGACGAACATTTAGCTCTTTACATTGCGCTAGATGGCTATTATCAATACCTTTTGGATATAGAAGCACCCACCAATGACTAAGCAACTATTACATATAGGGTTGGGCTTTATGTGCCTTTTGTTTTTGGGTTCTTGCCTCGGGATAGAAAACGAAGTAAAGGATTGGTGGTTACGAAGCGATAAAGACGAATTGTACGGCAAATACCATTTCTTAGACGAAAAAGGGATTAACCTATACCTGCCCGAAGAGTTTGAGAAAACCACCATTTCCGATTATCAAAAAGTCCTGGACTCTTTATTGGACAAGGAATCGTACGAGTTTGAAGTCAATAGGATTAACCATCTGTATGACATGGACGGTGGATTTCATTTGTTTTTCGACAAGTACAGCAATTCTACCTGTACCGTAAATAGTATGGACTTCATGCCTTTGTCCAAAAGCGAAGCCCAATACCTCTTGGGTATGATACGGTTATCCCATGAACGGAATTTTGACCATGACGAGTATTCGATCGAGAAGTTAAGCGCCAAATACAATGGAAACCCCGATAGGTACACGTTTAAGTCCATCTACATGATATCCAATGAAAAACTGGATAACGAGTTCTATAGTATGGTTTATATCATAACAGTAAAAGGAAAAACGGTAATGATTCAAATTACCTCCCCATACAAAGGCAATTTAGACCCTTACATCACAAAGATAAATCTGTAATGAGTAGAAAAGACGTACAACATATCACTTGGAAATCGGAAGAAAACACCCTTCCCAATTCCGATATAAAAACATCGAATACTGCAGAGGATATTCAGGTAAAATCACGCTATACTGCCGAGGACACCGATTCTTTGGAGCACCTCAACTTTGTGGCAGGGATTGCTCCCAACCTAAGGGGTCCCTACTCTACCATGTATGTAAGAAGACCTTGGACCATCCGCCAATACGCAGGTTTTTCTACTGCCGAAGATAGTAACGCTTTTTACAGAAGAAACTTGGCTGCAGGGCAAAAAGGGCTTTCCGTGGCTTTCGATTTGGCTACGCA
This sequence comes from Flavobacteriaceae bacterium, assembly GCA_028281065.1. Taxonomy (GTDB): domain Bacteria; phylum Bacteroidota; class Bacteroidia; order Flavobacteriales; family Flavobacteriaceae; genus Aureisphaera. Next base: position 9,811 of record JANQKN010000117.1, read on the forward strand.
CAGAGGGTACGACAGTGATCATCCGCGTGTGGTAGGAGATGTAGGAAAAGCGGGGGTTGCCATAGACAGTGTGGAGGATATGAAGA
>JANQKN010000133.1 GCA_028281065.1 Flavobacteriaceae bacterium
GTTTACCTTTTTCAATTCGTTGGGTGTAAGGTTTCCATAGACAATGTTGGAAACTTCCAAAGAGGCTGTATTGGCCAAGGCTTTGTCTTTCCAGCGGTAACTGAAAACTTCTTCATGAACATACTTTAAAAAGCTGAAGTTTGATAGGCTCTTGTCTTTCTCCAATGTGCCATCTTTTCTTTTTTGAGTGTTTAGGGAAGAGCTTGATTCATCTTCCCAATGGATGGTTACATGTTGTTTCTGGGCATGAACGGCTAAGACGCCCAATCCCATAACTAATAGAAGGAGTATTTTGTTGGTCATAATCTTGTAACGTCCTAAATAGATGCTTAGTGTAAGGTATTTGCCTCTACAGCAATGTAGTGGTGATAATTCTTGAATGTATGGTTTTTATAAAGTGTGGCTTTAATCTGTACCGCCTTGGGTTATTTCAGTTAGGATAGTAATGTCTATTTTTGCATACAAGATGACCTTTGGTCCTTATTTTTTGAAGATGTGTACACTTACCTTTTTTCCAACTACAGCTTCTGGCTTCGTACTAACTTCGAGTAGGGATGAAGCGCCTGCTCGTAGAACCTTGCCGCCGGAAACGTACAATGTAAATGGCGCAAAACTAACCTTTCCCAAGGATGAGGTTGCAGGCGGAACCTGGTTGGGAGTTAGCAACTTAAACCGTCTTATTTGTTTACTGAATGGTGGTTTTGAAGCCCATGAAAGAAAGGAAAGTTATCGGATGAGCCGTGGGATAATTGTTACAGCCCTCTTAACGGCAAAAGACGCTGTAGCCGAAATACCCAACTTCGATTTTTTGGACATAGAGCCCTTTACCATAGTAATGATAGAGTGGAACCCTTCCTTTAAAATCTACGAATTGGTGTGGGATGGAGCTACTTCTTTTTTTTCTGAAAAACCTTGGGAGCCTCAAATCTGGTCTTCCTCTTTGTTATATCCGCCAGCGGTGAAACAAAAAAGGGAAGAGTGGTTTTCTGCATTACTTAAAAATGAAGGAACCGTAGACAGTAAAGGCCTTTTGCACTTTCATAAAACCGCAGGGGAAGGAAATCCCTACACCGATCTTGTAATGGATAGGGGGTTTGTTAAGACTAAGAGCATAAGCCAGATCGAAAAAAATGACGATCTTGCCGTTTTTACATACGAGGACCTGCAAGAGCGGGATTTCAAAAAAATAGTGTTTTGAAGCATACAGGAACCTTACTGGTGTTGGCTTTTCCGGATACATTCGTGACCATGAGTGACGAATGGATATGCAATGTGTTGCCCTTGGTTGGATTAGGTACAAGGGAGTATATAAAAGCAGGGCATGCGGCTTTGATGCTGGTTGAAAACAAGAGCGGAGCCATACGCTATTTCGATTTTGGAAGGTATGTAACTCCTAAAAGTCATGGACGGGTTAGGGGAGCCAATACCGATGCGGAATTGGAAGTGCCTATTAAAGCAAAATTTACCAAAGAAGGCTCGTTGGCTAATACCAAGGAACTTTTATTATGGTTGGATGCCAACCCAGACAAAACACATGGCGAAGGTAGACTATTGGCTTCGGTTTGCTACAGTATCGATTACGAAAAAGCCGAAGCGTATATATTGGAGCTTCAAGGAAGGGGGAGTATACCCTATGGGGCCTTCAACAAGAATGGAAGTAATTGTTCGAGATTTGTAACCGATACCATTTTGGCATCTACAACAGATATGAAGGTAGTAAAAGCATTAAAATTCAATAAAAAATTTACCCCAAGCACGGTAGGCAATGTAGAAAAGGCCGCTTCTTTGGGAGAAGTTTTTGAAACGTTTAATGGAGAGGTGAAACCGTTTAAAGGGACCGCTTTTAAAGAGAACCTTACCAATTATTTCGATAGGAAAAAGCCCCAATGCCAAAAAGAAAAGAATTATAATGGCATCCCCAAAAAAGCACAAAAACTTTCCGGAACGGGAAGCAATGCTTGGTTCGAGTTGCGGGTTGAAGAAGACCTGCCCAAATTCCATTTCAGGATAAGACGTTATAACGATCTTCACGAGTTGGACTATGACGGGGTTTATGTTTCGGAAGAATTGAATCCCTTGCAATCCTTTCAGTTTACATACGATTCCCATTGTGGATTTTGCCACGTAATTCAAGAAGGAAAGAAAATCAAGCTCGAAGGACTTACCAGCTACAGTGCCTTTAGTTCAATGCAAAAGGTGCGTTCAGCTTAAATAAAGGGATTCCCACTTTAATGGTTTTGGAAGAAGTTACCATGTTGTAATGGCCTTGCATAGAGCCATGGGGGGAGATCAACATGCAACCACTTTCGTACACATGGGCTTTTCCGGGTTCAATAACGGGTTGTCTTCCTATAACCCCTTTGCCTTCTACAATGGCTGTATGGTTAAGGGAGTCTTTAACCAACCAATAGCGGGAAATGAGCTGAATGGATTCTTCACTGTTGTTCTCTATGGTAATACGATACGAAAAGGCATATTGCTTTTGCTGCTTGTTATAAAAAGCATCTTCAAACTTACTCTCTACAGAGACTTTTATCCCTTGTGTGGTTAATTGTATCATATTAATACATAGCTGCTGTAACAGCAAAAAAGAGGATGGCGCTTACTGTTGCGCTTATCCAGAAGACGAAATTTAAGAAAATAAATTTTATTAGGGTGATGAGTCGTTTTTGTTTATAGAAATTACGCAGTGCTTTGTAAAAATAAAAAGGGCCAATCAATAGGAACAAGATGGCTACAAAAATATCTTCGCCAATGAGCATGTCGGGCAATATGGCAATGAGCATAGCTAGGAATATGAAACTGAAAATATGGAAGATAAATACCATATGTTCCATATAAGTGTACTTCTTCTTGGAGTAGATGAGCCAAAAGAAGAGTGCATAAAAGGGAGTGAAGAAAAAGACAAAGAACGGGGTCTTTTCAAACAAATACGTGGCAAACTCTGCAGGCTTCTCTTTAATTTGATCAAAGGCATCGTTTTTTTGATAGGCCCATCTATTGTAACGGGTGTTTTCATGTTTTAGGCTGTCCAGTGCCTGTACAGGATCCTTAATGCCTGTGGCTTCGTAAAAATCGTAATACAAACTGAATCGTTTTACAATCTTATTGCCCCTGCTTAAGGTATCCAGGTGTTCTTCCGAAATATAATCGTAGGTCTTAACAGTGTCTTTCTTTTTGGGCTTTGGGATGGCTTTCTTGATCATGGAGTCCAACTCTTGGGTGCTCGGCATTTGGTTTTGCGCTAGAATGGAATCCAGAGGGATGGCATCTACGGGGACTCCATTGGCCCGCAACATCGAGTCTATCTTTAGGCTGTCGGGAATGGTAGGGGAAAAGTTAATGTTTTTGCCATCCATGGTCAATTCGAAATTGCCTTTGGTGTTGTTGCTGTTATCCTTAACAAAACTATTGCTGCCCGTAAAGGAAGCGATAAGGCTCTGGACCAAAAAATAGATAATAGAAACGCTTAAAAAGAAACGAAAGGGATTCGCGTATTTTAAGCGTTGCCCGCCTACATAGTTTCTGGTAATGACTCCGGGACGAAACAGAAGGTCTTTTAGTGTATACCGAAACCGCGAATCGTAGGTAATGATACTGCCTATAAATTCCCCGAAAAAGTCTTTTAGCGATAGGCTTTTGGTAGTGTTAAGTTGTCCGCAATAGGAACAATACACATCGCTAAGCTCGAGGGGAGTACCGCAATTTAGGCACTTAGGCCCCCGGTATTTGCTTGCTTTTCGCCCTTTGTGCTTGGCGGGGAGTTGGTCAGTCATAACGTAAAGTTAAAAAACTTCGCGATAGTACCCATAATTTGGAATGTTGAAAATGGACGTATTGAAAAAACGGCCTTATCAAGCGGGTTTAAAACCTTACAAAGGTTTCAATAGGGATTAGTTGTTGTTTATGTTTACGGAACTGGCCTTGCCGTATCCAATAACCCTATCGAACCTTTCCCCGGGACCGCGGTAATACACCAAGACGGTATATTCGTTTTCGGTTTGCCAAAAATTCCCGCTTATGGCATCCGGGTGGTCGATGGAACCGTCCCGGTTTACGAGCACGTATTTGTAGTTGTAGAACCCTTGCTTAAAAAGTCGTGTGTTCTTGTAGGAATCGGAAGCGGAATCGTATTTCATGTACGTGCTTTCGTCTATGCACCAATCGTTGAAACTTCCGTAAATATGTATTTCCTTATCGCCTATATCCTCGTAGTATTGAAGGGTAAAGTGCATCCGTATATATTCGGCCTCTATATTTGGGTTTCTGTCTTCGTCGATCCCAAAGGTGCGCACCACAAAGTTTCCGTTAATGTCCGGGAAATAGGTGTACGGCCTATCGGCACGGGAAAGTTTGGTGAACAAGTAGTGTTCAAAAAGATCGGTAAGCTCGATACGTCGAATGGTATTGTTGGCACCACGGACCTCCTTACTGTCAAAATTCAGGAATTCATTCCCAGCCCAAAAGGCACTTTCTTGATCGTACCTATATATTAATTCGCTACCAATGGTGTATTGTGGTTTTAGGTTGGTAATGGCATTCTTTAAGTTGCTGTTCTGCAATACCAAGGTCTTTACGTTTTGTTTGGGGTTTATAAGTATCCTTTCAGGCGAGTCGATCGTAAACTGAACACTTTGTTTCGTATCTATGTACTGAATATCCCTAGAACGCTTTACTTCCACGGCTACCTTAACTTCCTGTTCCATGATCATAAACTTGCGTGTAAAAACAAGCTCCCCATCATAATCGTATACACTCAACAGGTAATTTCCACTCTTTTTCAGTCGGCGTGTTTCCCGGTTGGGAATGGTTAGGGTGTAATGGGAGTATAGCTGAAGGGAATTCAAAGAGTTTTCGTAGGTTTCTATACGGACATCATCAAACCCATCCATGTATTCCCCTTTGGAAAGATCGCTTTCGGACCAATCGAAGTTATGATGGGTGATTACATAATAGTAATCCTCTTCGGTCCCGTTAATGTCGTCGAAAGATAATTGGAGTCTTTCACCCAAGCGAATAACGGGTAGTTGACTGAATTGGGAGTTTCCCCTAAATTGGATGGTTCTTATGTATTCGGGTTCTACTTTTTCGATGATCTGGGCCTGTAGCGAAAAGGCCATTCCCAAAACACCAAAAAATAAGAGTGCTCTTTGTAGCATGGATTGTATGGTTTTGTGGATAAAGGTAAACAAATTTTGTGCCTAAATTAATTGAAAATAGTAAGAGCAAAAGGAATTGCTTTTCATGAATTAAGACCTCAAGTTTTCTGTTGTTAAAATAAACCGAATTCGTTTTGCGTTTTTTTGTAAACACTATCATATGAAAATTGTTTACTTACTATTATTCTTGGTTGTGGCTGTGGGATGCTCCAGTGATGATGTAGAGGGGCAAAATATACTTGTAGGAAATTGGCAGTTGGTTGAATTCTGCAAGGATGATGGTGGCGGGAATATTGGATGCAATACCTACGAAGATGGTCCTGTTGTCGAATTGCGAAGTACAGGCGATTTTCAACACAATGGAAATAATCCAAACTGCATGCAGGGAACTTTTACTGTTAATGACGGTAAATTAACCCTTCATTATGAGAATGACGAATGTTCCGTGAACAATGGGCTTTTTGTCTATGATTACACAATTGAAGGGCAAGAACTCACTTTGTTGGCAAGTGAGGAAAATTTTGTGTGCGATGAATTGTGTTATGAAGTACTACGTAAAATAGGGGATAATTAATCGATTTCCCCTTCCTTTTCAATTCTATCAATTTTGCGGTTTTATTTTATTGGGATTTTCTAAAAATCTATTTTCGAAAACCTTACCATTTACTGTGGGTGAAAATTATTTCCTTTTATTATGAAAAGCTGCTCGAAGTTCGTAAATTTGCCGTCGCAAAATCTGACCAATCTATTAATCAGGTTTTTACGAGAACTTTAACACATACATCCTATGTCCAAAGACATTAAGATTAGAAAAGGTCTTACCATTAATTTAAAAGGCGAAGCGGACAAAACCCTCTCCAAAGCACCACGCTCACGTACGTTCGCCATAAGACCTAAAGATTTCCATCTCGTTACCCCTAAAATGACTGTAAAGGAAGGAGCCAAAATTTTGGCAGGGGATACTATTTTTCATAGCAAGTCCAACGAGGCTATTAAGTTTGTCTCTCCAGTGAGTGGGACACTTACCGAAATCGAAAGAGGTGCAAAACGAGTAATAACCAAAATTTCCATCGAAGCCGACCAGCAGGACACTTACAAGGACTTTGGGATTATTAATCCCGATTCCATGAAGCCTGAAGATTTAAAGCAGCATTTGTTGGATGCCGGATGCTGGCCTTTCATTAAGCAGCGTCCTTACGATGTGGTTGCCAATCCAGAGTCTACACCCAAGGCTATTTTTGTTTCGGGTTACAGTACTGCTCCTCTGGCCGCCGATTTGGATTTTACCCTAAAAGGAAAAGAAGCCGAATTGCAAGCTGCCCTTACGGCGCTTAGCAAGTTGACCGAAGGACAAGTACATGTGTCTATCGGTAAATCCGGAGCGTCTCCATTTAATGGACTTAACGATGTAACCCTTCACCATATAAGCGGACCCCACCCAGCTGGGAATGTAGGTACACAGATATCTAAGATCGATCCTGTAAACAAAGGCGAAGTGGTTTGGACGGTTGCTGCTCAGGATTTGGTGATCATAGGAGAATTGATTCTTACGGGTAAGTTTAACGCGGACCGTGTGATTGCTTTGGCAGGTTCATCTGTAAAAACCCCTAAGTACTATACCACAAAGATAGGTGCTGAGGTTGCAACGTTCGTTTACGATTCAGGCCTTTCTGAAGAGAATTCAAGAGTAATTAGCGGGAATGCACTTACCGGGACCCAAATTTCTCCCAAAGGGCATTTAGGGTATTACGACAATACCGTGACTGTCATTCCGGAAGGGGACGATTACGAATTCTTTGGATGGAACAAACCCATCTTCAATAAAATATCACCTTCTAGGGCGCTTACCTTTTCTTGGATGACGCCCAAAAAGAAATACGATCTTAATACCAACACCAATGGAGAGCACAGGGCTTTTGTGGTTACAGGAAACTACGAAGAAGTGTTCCCGTTGGATATTTACCCTATGCAGATACTAAAAGCCTGTATGGTAAAAGATCTAGACCAAATGGAAGCCTTGGGGATGTACGAAGTGGCTCCAGAAGATTTTTCATTGACCGAGTTCATTTGTGTATCCAAGCAACCACACCAACAGATTATTAGGGATGGTTTGGATCTAATGTATAAAGAAATAGGATAGTGCTATGGGATTGAAACAGAATTTACATAAGCTAAAAGAAAAGTACAAAGGGAAAAAGATGGCCCCTGCGTTTAACGCAATCCATACGTTCCTGTACTTGCCCAACGAAATAACCCATAACGGGACACACATAAAAGGGGCAGACGATTTAAAGCGTACCATGAACACAGTGATCATGGCATTGGTTCCTTGTTTGATTTTTGGAATCTTCAACGCTGGATACCAATACCATCTTGCAACTGGTGAGATAGCTCAAGCCACTGGATTCTTTTCTCCAGAATTTTGGAGCATGGCCAATTTTAGTCTAGGAGCATGGATAGTGTTACCGTTGGTAGTTGTATCCTATGTAGTGGGGTTAGCAGTAGAATTCATTTTTGCGGTTATTAAAGGACATGAAGTAGAAGAAGGATACTTGGTTACTGGGATGTTGGTTCCTTTAATCGTTCCTGTGGATATCCCACTTTGGATGTTGGCTGTGGCCGTTATTTTTGGGGTAGTGATTGGAAAAGAAGTATTTGGGGGAACCGGGATGAATATCCTAAACCCTGCTTTGACCATTCGTGCCTTCTTATTCTTTGCCTATCCAACTTGGATGAGTGGGGATAAAGTTTGGGTTCATGATGCAAGGGAGAGGGCAGATTTAATAGCTGATGGTGCTACTAATATAGATGCTATTTCCGGTGAAACCATTTTGGGAAGCTTGGCACAAAATAAAGCTTTTGATTATGACATTATGAATATGTTCTTCGGAATGATTCCAGGTTCGGTTGGGGAGACATCAACCCTGCTGATTCTCTTAGGGGCATTGTTCCTCATCTTCACCAAAATTGGAAGCTGGAGAATCATGGTATCTGCCATAGCAGGTGCATTGGTAATGGGACTTATCTTTAATGGAGTCGTAGACCAAGGATGGATTGGTGAAGGAAGTAAATTCTATAGCCTAATGGATACCAAGTTTTGGCACCATTTATTGATTGGAGGTCTGGCTTTTGGTATTGTCTATATGGCGACCGATCCGGTAACCGCTTCACAAACCAATAAAGGAAAGTGGATTTATGGATTCCTTATCGGGTTCATTTCCGTAATGATCCGTGTGTTTAACCCTGCCTACCCAGAAGGGGTAATGTTGGCCATTCTACTAATGAATGTATTCGCGCCAACCATAGATCATTATGTGCTACAGGGGAACATTAAGAGAAGAGCGAAACGTCTTAAAGTAAAAACTGCTTAATTATGGCGATCAATACAGAAAAAAACAGTTATACCATTATATTTTCCATTGCCATGGTAGTTGTGGTAGGTTCTTTGTTGGCATTTATTGCAGGAGCCTTGAAAGATAGAATTACGGAAAATAAAAGGATAGAAAAGCAACAGAATATTTTGTACGCCATGGGCGTAAATGAAAATACCGAAGGGTCTGCCGCTTTTGTGGCTGAGGAGAAAGCTCAAGAGTTATTCGATCAGTACATTACAGAGCAATTGGTTATTTCCAATGGTTCTGAAGCTACACCTGACGACAACGCATACCTTATCGATGTTAAAAAAGAACAAGCCAAAGCCAAAGCAGGTGACGAACGTCGTTTGCCTCTATTTGTAGGAGAGAAGGATGGTAAGAAGTTCTACATTGCTCCTATTAGGGGAAAAGGACTTTGGGATGCCGTTTGGGCCTATGTAGCCATGGATGAAAACATGGTGGTACAAGGAGCTTATTTCGATCACCAAGGGGAAACAGCAGGTCTAGGTGCTAACATTAAAGAGCGTTACTTCATGGATGACTTTATAGGAGAGCACTTATTGGATGCTTCAGGAAACTTTGTGGGAATCGATATCTCCAAAAGTAATGCAGATCCCCTTAACAAGGATAAAGAAGACAATGAGGTAGATGCCATAGCTGGTGCTACCATTACTGGAGATGGAGTATCTGCCATGATTAGGAAAGACCTGAAGCTGTACGTGCCATTTTTCAAAAACCTTAAAAAAACGAACTAGGATATGGGACTATTATCAAAAAAAGATGCTAAGTTAATCTTAGATCCCTTAGCGGATGACAACCCCATTACCATTCAGGTATTGGGAATCTGTTCTGCATTAGCGATTACTGCGCAATTAAAGGCTTCCATTGTAATGTCTATATCCGTGATTTTTGTGATGGGTATGGGTAACGTGGTGATTTCCTTGATGCGAAACATCATACCATCTAAGATCCGAATCATTGTGCAATTGGTGGTAGTAGCTACCTTGGTAATTATTGTAGACCAAGTATTGAAAGCTTTTTCGTACCAACTGAGTAAAGAGCTAGGGGCCTTTATTGGTCTCATCATTACCAACTGTATCATCATGGGGCGTTTCGAGGCCTTCGCGTTGGGTAACGGCATTTGGCGTTCCTTCTTGGATGGTATAGGAAACGCACTGGGATATGGAGTGATCTTGATCATTGTAGGATTCTTTAGGGAATTATTGGGATCTGGAACGTTATTGGGATTCCCTGTATTGGGAGACCCAATCAAGAAGTCTGGTGTATACAGTATCGGATATGAAAACAATGGATTTATGTTGTTGGCGCCAATGGCATTGATCGTTGTGGGAATCATTATCTGGGTACAGCGTAGTAGAAATAAAGCATTAATCGAAGAACATTAAAAGATATGAGTGGTGAGATGCTAAATACTTAACCCTCAATACCGAAAACATATGGAACATCTTGAGTTATTTTTTAAATCGATTTTCGTGGACAACATGGTATTTGCCACCTTCTTGGGGATGTGCTCGTACCTGGCGGTGTCCAAAAAAGTAAGCACAGCAGTGGGACTGGGTGCTGCGGTAATCTTCGTACTTACCGTGACTGTACCTATCAACTGGTTGTTGGATCAATACATATTACAGGAAGGAGCACTTAGTTGGTTAGGAGCAGAATATGCGAGCTACGATCTTAGCTTCCTTTCCTTCATTCTATTTATAGCTACCATCGCGACGATGGTACAGCTGGTAGAAATCGTGGTAGAACGGTTCTCTCCTGCACTTTACAACTCCTTGGGGATTTTCTTACCTCTTATCGCGGTAAACTGTGCCATTTTGGGAGGTTCTCTATTCATGCAGTCTAGGGAAATAGAATCCTTTACGTTTGCACTTAACTATGGTTTCAGTTCTGGAATTGGATGGTTCTTGGCGATTCTTGCCATTGCAGCCATTCGCGAAAAAATACGTTACTCCAACGTTCCTGCCCCATTAAGAGGGTTAGGGATTACCTTCATCATTACAGGGCTTATGGCCATTGGGTTTATGAGTTTTGGAGGAATGTTGACCGGAGGTGACGACGGAGAAAAAAATCCGGAGGGCGGAACCCCTACCGTTGAAGTAGAAAAAGTAATTGAAAAAGATACCGAAGCTGCCCAAGCAGTAGTTTCAGAAAAAAACAATTAGACTATGGATTTTGGACCAATTATAATTACTGTTGTTGCCTTCTTGGTAATTACCCTGGTACTGGTAGCTTTGTTGCTTTTTGTAAAGCAAAAACTGTCCCCATCAGGTCCCGTTACCATTACCATTAACGACGAGAAGAAAATAGAAGTTCCTTCCGGAGGTACGTTATTGTCCACTTTGGGTAACCAAAAAGTATTTTTACCCTCTGCTTGTGGAGGGGGGGGTACCTGTGTCCAATGTGAGTGTCATGTATTGGAAGGTGGAGGAGAGGCATTGCCTACCGAAACCCCTCACTTTACTCGAAAGGAATTGAAAGCTGGGATCCGTTTGGCATGTCAGGTAAAAGTAAAGCAGGATATGAACATTCATATTCCTGAAGAAGTATTCGGAATTAAGAAGTGGGAAGCCACTGTGGTACGTAACTATAACGTAGCCTCCTTCATCAAGGAGTTTGTAGTGGAGATTCCTGAAGATATGAATTACAAGGCTGGAGGGTACATTCAGATCGAGATTCCATCTTGTGAGATTAAATACGAAGACATTGACATTACCGCACACCCCGAAGAGCACGACACTCCGGACAAGTTCCAAGACGAGTGGGATAAATTTGGTCTTTGGCCGTTGGTAATGAAAAATACAGAAATCGTGGAAAGAGCCTACTCTATGGCCTCTTACCCTGCAGAAGGGCGTGAGATTATGTTGAACGTACGTATTGCTACCCCGCCATGGGATAGAGCCAAAAACCAATGGATGCAAGTAAACCCAGGGATTGCGTCTTCCTACATCTTTGCACAGAAACCAGGGGATAAGGTAACGATTTCAGGACCTTACGGTGAGTTCTTCATCAATCCATCCGAAGCAGAGATGCTGTACGTTGGAGGAGGAGCTGGAATGGCACCAATGCGTTCGCATCTATACCACCTATTCAAAACATTGAAAACAGGTCGTAAAGTAACCTATTGGTACGGAGGTCGTTCTAAGCGTGAGCTATTCTATATAGAGCACTTTAGAGCTTTGGAAAGGGATTTTCCGAACTTTAAGTTCTATATGGCATTGTCCGAACCTTTGGAGGAAGATAACTGGAAAGTAAAAGAAGGGATCGATGGAGAAGGAGACGGTTTTGTAGGGTTTATCCACCAAGTAGTAATCGATAACTATTTGAACCTACACGATGCTCCAGAAGACATAGAATTGTATTTCTGTGGACCACCATTAATGAACAAAGCCGTTCAGAAGATGGGAGAAGATTTTGGTATTCCAGATGAAAACATCCGATTCGACGATTTCGGAGGATAGTTTTCTACCTAAATAATTATATAAAAGCCCTATGTTTTTCATAGGGCTTTTTTTATTTGAGATATATGCACTTTATCGATAAAGTGTTGTTTTTTAAAAGTATTCATATTAGAATCGTTAAAAAATCATTTATAGTCGTTTAAAAGTTGTTTTTTATCGATAAAATGTTATTTTTGGCATAATAATGCATAATTGTGCTCGAAATCTAGAAGAAAAATCCTACAGCTTATATTGCATAAATCTTGCTAGGAATGAAGGGAACGTATGCTTCTAATGCTATTGTTTAGGTTAGGACGTATCCAGGTTTTTTCGACAGTATGCCTTATAAAAAGACATAGTAAGACATTATAACTAGTATTATTTAGATAAACCCCCATAAGTACCATCAATAAACCCCCTCAACTATGAGAAGTAAAACTACCCTTAAAGTATTCCGTATGCAAATACTTTGCGTTGTTGCATTTTCTTTTTTGTCGGCAATGACTATAGCCCAAAACAAGTCGAATGGTCAATTTTCAGCTTATACTGAAAATGACAAACAACAAACCAGCAATGTCGTTGCTCAAGAATTTATCAAAAATCAGGATTCACCAAATTTTATAGTGACGGCTAGTCATGTGAGCCGAGTGAGTGGCATTGAACACATTTATGTAAGTCAGGCTGCAAATGGTATTGGCATTATTGGAACAGAATCCAGCATCCACAAGGATCAAAGTGGAAAAGTTATTCAGGTTAACAATAGATTTGTTCCAAACATTCAATCTTCCATACGATCTGCTGCCCCTGGAATTTCTGCTTCTCAGGCTATCAACTCGGTAGCACAACAAATGGGATATTCCATTTCTGGGCTTCAGGAAATTGAAAGAAGTGGGACGGTGAATCAAAAAACACTATATAACAAAGCAGGGATTTCGGCTACGGATATTCCGGTAGAGCTAGCTTATTTCTATCAAGAAGGATTAGGAACTACGTTAACTTGGAAACTTTCAGTTGAAGAATTGGATTCTTCAGATTGGTGGGAGTTTTTGGTAAACGCCAGTACAGGTGCTATAATAAGCCAGATGAATTATACCGTTTCCTGTTTTACAGAAGGACACGACCATGGACATGATCATGATCATGGAGAAATAGAGGAAACAGAAGAAAAACTTTTTTATACCGTAGAAAACAACCCAGCATTGTTGGTGGGAAGTTATAATGTAATTGCGATGCCCGATGAATCTCCACAGCATGGTACTGCGGCGAGACAGATAGTTGTGGACCCCGATGATGCTACGGCATCTCCCTTTGGGTGGCATGATACCAATGGTGCTGCAGGGGCAGAATCCAATTATACCATTGGAAACAATACCGATGCCTATGACGATAGTTCCAGTGTGGTTACAGGAACAGGTTCTGGAGATAATTCAGAACGTGCCTTTGGAGGGCCTACCTTAACATTTAACGATCCTTTTAACCCAGACGTAACCGTAGGGGACGGAAGTATCGATGCTGCCGTAACCAATCTATTCTATTGGGCCAACGTTATACATGATGTTACTTATCATTATGGTTTCGATGAAGCCTCAGGAAACTTTCAGGTGAACAACTATGGAAATGGAGGGGTTGCAGGAGACTCTGTAAGGTCCGAAGCACAGGATGGTTCAGGAACCTGTAACGCCAACTTTGCTACACCAGCAGATGGAGGTCGTGGAAGAATGCAGATGTACGTGTGTGGTACCCGTGATGGTGATTTCGATAACGGGGTAATCGCCCACGAGTATGGTCATGGTATTTCCAATAGATTAACAGGTGGAGCAGGTGCTGCAGGTTGTTTACAGAATTCAGAACAAATGGGAGAAGGATGGAGCGATTTTTATGGCCTTTTATTAACCATGCAAGTGGGGGATGCCCGAAATGATTCCAGAGGAATCGGAACATGGTTGGTAGGTCAAGCTGCCAACGGTCCAGGGATTAGACCTACACCTTATAGTACCAATTTTGCAGTGAATGGAGCTACTTATGGTACAGTATCATCGTCTGTAATACCTCACGGGGTAGGTTATGTTTGGGCTACCATGTTATGGGAGCTTACTTGGGATTTAATCGATCAAGAAGGTTTCGATACCAATTTTTATACAGGTACAGGAGGAAACAATATTTCCCTGAATCTCGTAACAGAAGCAATGAAACTACAGCCCTGTAGTCCTGGATTCGTGGACGGAAGGGATGCGATAATAGCTGCAGATGCAGCCATATACGGAGGAGCCTACAATTGTCTTATTTGGGAAGCTTTTGCCCGAAGAGGATTAGGATACAGTGCTAGTCAGGGAAGTACTGGTAGTATTGCAGATGGTACCGAGGCATTCGACTTACCTCCAGGATTGGGATCCCCTAGTCTGGATACCGTTAGCTCTGTATGTCTTACCAGTGGTGTACAAACCGGTTTAGGGGGTGGAACCCCTACAGGAGGAGTGTATAGTGGTATTGGTGTTACTGATGATGGAAACGGAACTACGTATACTTTTGACCCTGCTGTAAATGGTGTAGGAAATGTAGTAGTAACTTATACCATTACCAATCTATGTACCAGTTCCTCTGAAAACGATACAGATATAATCACTGTGGGAGATGCAGCATTAAATATTCTTTGCCCAGCAGATATCACAACCTGTTATCCAGATATCAATTACGAACTTCCAAGACCTAGTGACGGTTGCTTTGGAAGAACAAGCAATAGGATTTCCCAAAACAATAATGAGACCATCAATAATGGTGTGGATTGTGCAGGGGATACTTCCGGTCACTTACGTAGATTTAACCTAACAACCGAAGGGGTGACAAGGGATTACCTCGTCACTGGAATCGACGTAGGGATTAACGGTACCACTGGAGCTAATATTACAGTAAATATCTATCTGGATAATACCATTGATAATGCGATTACAACGTATACGGTACCTATTTCGAATACAGTAACACCTTATGCTACTGCAGTAAGTGCAGTTCCTGCAGGATCTGGTTTTGTACACACTGTACCTTTCGATGTATTCCTTCCAGCAGGCACGGCTTTTACTGTTGAGGTAATTTCTCCATCTTCACAAGATTTTATGATAGGTTATTATGACTCTGGAGTGAACAATGTTCCCGATGCGACAGCAACAGGTTATACCAGTTGTACTGGAGGATTGCCCTATTCAGATCTAATCGCTTTCGATTTAGGTGAAAATGCTGTACTGATACAAGTACAAGGAACCGAAAGCGATAGTTTAACAACCACTCAAACTTCAGGATTACCACCAGGGGAAACCTATCCGTTAGGAACTACGGTAAATACTTTTGAAGTTTCCGATGGTACCAATACAACAAGCTGTTCCTTTAATGTGAACGTATTGGGTAATACAGTAACTACCTATGCAGGTGGCTCATGGAACAACGGTGCGCCAACATCTACAGCTGTAGCTATTTTTAACGATGCTTACGATACTTCTGCAGGAGGTAACAGTAGTATAGATGCCTGTTTGTGTGAAATAAACGCATCAGGAGATGTTACCGTAGCTGCAGGCGATTACCTAAATGTACAAACAGATGTTATCGTGAACTCAAGCGGTAGGCTTACCGTTGAACATACAGGAAGTGTGGTGCAAACCAACGATGCAGGTGTAGCCACCAACAACGGAACGATCAACGTTAATCTGACGACGCCCAATTTGGCCTCCCGCGACTTCATGGTCCTGGGCAGCCCCATGACCGGTGAGACGCGCGAGAGCGTTTGGGCGAGCGCCTTCCTGGTTCTGGAGGCCAACACGGCCAACTTCGTCCCCCACCCCGACGTTGCGGCGATGTTCCCCGGTGCGGAGAACTTCGCTGACGACAACAACGACTTCTGGACGGAGGTTGTGACCGGTGCGGCGACCCCGGGCGAGGGGTACATAGTGCGCCCGCAGGCGGGCTACGGCCAGCCCGGCGGCATCTT
>JANQKN010000195.1 GCA_028281065.1 Flavobacteriaceae bacterium
CCAAGAGCGTCACAGTGTGAGTCGCTTGGTATTCGCTCATATCGATACGGGTCATAGCGTTTTCATCATCAAAAAGGTACTCTGCCAAAGCTTTGGCCAATTCGGTTTTACCTACCCCTGTGGTCCCAAGGAATAAAAAGGAACCGATGGGCTTTTTGGCATCTTGTAAACCTGCTCGGCTTCGCCGTATGGCATCACTCACGGCAACAATCCCTTCTTCCTGTCCAACCACTCTTTTGTGTAGTTCGGCTTCAAGGTTCAGCAGTTTTTCGCGTTCGCTTTGCAGCATTTTGGTAACGGGAATTCCTGTCCATTTGGCTACTACTTCGGCAATATCCTCATGGGTAACTTCTTCCTTGATTAATGCGTTCCCTTGCTGCTCTTGTAATTGCCCTTGGAATTTCTCCAAAGCTTCCTGAGCTTCCTTGATCTTTCCGTAACGGATCTCGGCTACCTTTCCATAGTCGCCATCGCGTTCGGCCTGCTCAGCTTCCAGTTTAAAGGTTTCTATATCCTTCTTGGCATTCTGGATGTTCTCCACAACGGCCTTTTCGCTTTTCCATTTGGCATTGAGTTCGTTGCGTTCTTCTTTCAAGTTAGCCACTTCAGCTCCTAGGGATTTCAGCTTTTCTGCGTCTTTTTCACGTTTAATGGCTTCGATCTCTATCTCCAACTGCATGATCTTTCTGTCCAATACGTCCAATTCTTCAGGTTTGGAGTTGATTTCCATCCGTAGTTTGGAAGCTGCTTCATCCATAAGGTCTATCGCCTTATCGGGCAAGAAACGGTTGGTGATATAACGCTGTGATAACTCAACCGCAGCAATTATAGCGTCATCCTTAATACGAACCTTGTGGTGGGTCTCATATTTCTCTTTGATTCCACGAAGAATGGAAATCGCACTTTCGGTGTCAGGCTCGTCTACCATTACCTTCTGAAAACGTCTCTCCAAAGCCTTGTCCTTTTCAAAATACTTTTGGTATTCGTCTAGGGTAGTGGCTCCAATGGCACGCAGTTCGCCTCGGGCCAAGGCAGGTTTAAGGATGTTTGCAGCATCCATAGCGCCTTGTCCGCCTCCAGCACCCACCAAGGTGTGGATTTCGTCTATAAACAGCACGATGTCCCCATCGCTGGAAGTTACTTCTTTGATCACTGCCTTGAGGCGCTCTTCGAACTCCCCTTTAAATTTGGCTCCCGCAATAAGGGCTCCCATGTCCAACGAAAAGACTTCCTTGGATTTTAGGTTTTCGGGCACATCGCCTGCAATGATACGGTGCGCCAAGCCTTCGGCTATAGCGGTTTTTCCAGTACCGGGTTCCCCGACCAACATAGGGTTGTTCTTGGTACGTCGGGAAAGGATTTGAAGAATCCTACGTATTTCTTCGTCACGGCCAATAACAGGGTCCAACTTTCCGTCCTTGGCCAATTGATTGAGGTTTCTTGCGTATTTATTCAATGAATTATAGGTGTCTTCGGCACTCTGTGACGTGACATTTTCCCCTTTACGAAGCTCTTCTATGGCTGCTTTTAGTGACTTTTCGGTAACTCCTTGATCCTTTAAGGTTTGGGCGATACCGCTTTTCGATTTAAAAATGGCCAATAAAAGATGCTCTACGGAAACGTATTCGTCGTTCATCTTCTTGGCTAACAAACTGGCTTCGTTCATGGCTTTTCCCGCTTCTTGGGAAAGCATGAGTTGCCCTCCCGAAACTTTGGGGAAGGTTTCCAGTTGTTTGTCCAACACCTGTTTTAAAAGGTCTACGTTTACATCCAGCTTCTTAAGCAGAAAGGGGATTACGTTTTCGTCTACCGTAAAAATCCCTTTTAGGATGTGTTCGTTTTCTATCTGTTGGTTTTCAATGCCTTGCGCCAATTGTTGGGCTTGTTGCAGGGCTTCTTGGCTCTTTATGGTAAAATTGTTGAAATTCATTCTCATCATTTTGTTTCATCCTTTCAAAATGCACGCCAATTGAAAAACAAGCCATTTTGACTGATTTTGATTGAATTTTTCGGTCAATTTGACGGTTTTTGTAAGTTTTTTGACGATTTTACGAAGTATTCGGTGTAATAAGAAGTTTTATATTTGACAAAAATTAAAAGCAATGGGATTATTTGGTCTATTTGGTAGTACGAAGAACGATTCAGAAAAGGAACAGAAGGCACTTCAGTGGAAACGGCTCGTTTCTGTGGATCAGTTAAAAATCATAGCGAAAGATTCGCATAAAAAACCTGTTGCTATTTTTAAACATTCTACTCGTTGCGGGATTAGCAGGATGGTACTCCGCAATTTTGAAGGAACCTATAGCATTGATCCAGAAAACATGGATCTCTATTTCTTGGACCTTTTGGCATATCGTGAGGTATCTGATGAGGTTGGGTTTACATTCCAAGTATTGCACCAAAGTCCACAATTGATCGTGATTAAGAATGGAATAGCGGTGGCGCATGCTTCCCACCACGGGATACGCGCGGAAGAGTTGGCTAACTTTGTTTAACTTACATTACCCTTACTATATATTATGTTTTCATGAAAACCCTGTTATCCCTTGTCTTTTTTATGTTATGTTCTTTGTCCTACGGACAGGATATTATTGAATTGGAAGCGAAACAGGAAAAAGACTCTGACTTTTTCGACTACGAAGATTATGGAGAGGAAGACGGGAAATTAGTTCCTATAGGAGACAAGGAGTTTTTAAAAGGATGTAGTTGGTACTGTGGGGGAAGTGTTCATAATATTACCGCTTCCTCGGAATTGAAAGGAAATGGAGTAATTAATTATGAAGCAGGAAATGCTCATGACTTTGATGAAAAAACGGCTTGGGTAGAAGGTGTTGACGGTAATGGGATAGGGGAATACATCGAATATGAATTCGATTTTAACGAAGACCCTGCTTATAACGTTAACTTAGGTATCAATAAATTGATTATTGCCAACGGATATAAGAAAAGCAGACAGGTTTGGGAAAACAATGCTAGAATTAAGCAGTTACTTGTCTATGTTAATGATACACCTACTTTCCTTGTCAACTTAAAAGATTCCTTTGAAATTCAAACTGTTGAATTTGAAACGATAAAATTCTTAAATAATAGAAACCTACGGTTGAAGTTTGAGATTAAAGAGATTTATGAAGGAAATAAATACAAGGATACAGCATTGAGTCTACTTATGTTTTATGGTGTAGGAGTTCATTAAAGCATAAAAAAAGCTCCCGAATCGGGAGCTTTTTTATTAAAAGATCATTTGTTTTAACGTTTCAAGGTAAAGTGTCCTGTAAACTCTTTCCCCACTTCGTCTTCTATATATTCTACCCTAAACCAGTAATCGCTGGAGGGTAATGGATTGCCGTTATAGGTCCCATCCCATCCAGGTCCATGGGGACTGATCTGTTTCAATAGTTTTCCAAATCGGTCGAAAATATAAATCTTCGCAGTTGGATCACTCGTAGCAATCCCGATAATGTTCCAGGTATCGTGGAAACCGTCTTGGTTAGGCGTCACTACCCTTGGGTAATCGATTACTCCAACTTCTACCGTAACACTGCCACAACCGTTTACATCACGGATGGTCACCGTGTGGGTTCCTGGGGATACATCGGTAAAGGTCCAACTAGGTTCACCGGCACCTTCAAAAGGACCATCATCTAGTTGGTATTCGTAGCGTCCTTCTCCAGAAGCTGTGGCTTCTATTTCGTGGGTACTATCGAAAGCATTGCTGGTTACATCTACTGTATACTGCTGTGGCGGTGAGGATAACACGACGGTTGTCATAGCCGTGGTCGTACATCCAGACTCTATTTCGGTAATGGTTACTTCGTAGGTTCCGGCTTCCAAGGCCACAATAAAAGGCTCTACAGCATTGGGCTGTATCTCGCCGTTAATGCTCCAAGAGAATATATATAGGCTTGGATCCAATTCGGTATCGATCACAGGAGAGGAAGGATCGCCATCCTCTTCAGGAATAGGCACTCCGTTGTCCACACAAAGTCGGTATTCCTCTTCCAATTCCACTGTGGGCAACTGCTCTACGAACAACTGTACTTCCACGATAGCAAAGCAGGGGTTGTCGTCCTCAGGATCTGCCTCGTTGGTCACCCTGGCAAAGATAATTTGCGGGTTGATCACGTTGGTATAGATGTTCGGCAGGGGATCAATACCTGCTTCGGCATTTTCGAAAGTTTCGTGGTAGGTAAGTATGTATATGGAAGGATCTTGTCCTGCCAATATTTCGTCCCTCAAGGCATCTGCTTCATCATCCAACTCTGTAGGATTGGTAGGGTCGCTATGCAGTGTGAAAGCACCAATACCATCGTTGGCATCCAAATTATCACAGATTTCGTAGGGTAGGGCTGGTGTCATGGCAATAGCAGCTTCCTTTACTTCCAGATCAAAACTTAAGGTGGTTTCCTCGGTTACGGGATCGGTTTCACTGGCTACGAAGCATCCCGTTTCATTATCGGTAATCCGTACAAATATAGATTGTGGATTGCTTGTGTTTGGGAAGTTCATAGGATCCAGAATCACTGAAGTTCCGTTTTGCGCATCAGCTTCGGTTAAATAATAAGTCACTGTAAACAATGCGGCATCTTGTTCGCCTAAAATTTCTAGATCTTTTTCGGTTAAATCGAAGATAGCTACACCGTCTGTTGTGAGTTCACAGGCTACAAAATCGGTGATTTCGGCACTGCCATCGGGCAATGGGTTTACAATCAATTCCAATTCAACAATAGTGAAACAAGGCAATTCCCCTGGAGGAACGTCCCTTGCCACCCTAGCGTAAATAATTTGCGATCCTGCAGTGGTATTTTCATAGGCAGTAGGATCTGCTATGGCATCGGCAGGGTCACCCAATTCGGCCAATTCGAGGGTTTCATAGTATAATATGTTTACGTCTGGCTCACCATTGATGATCTCGTCATCTTTGGTGGTAAGATCAAACACGGAAAGACCATCGGTACTATCCATATCTATATCGGGATCACCATCACCATCACAGATTTCCAGTGGTTCAGGTTGGGAAGGTGTAGGATTGGGCAGTACCCTTAGAGTTACCACGGTGCGTGCCTCACAACCATCTTCTGTAAATACGGTCACGAAAATATCCTGTGGATTTACAGGAAACCCGTCTACGTCTGTATTCTGGTGCGACGTAGGATCTGGGATAGGATTGTTGTTATCTTGGTTGTCTACGCTGGTATAATAGGCAACGGAGTAACTGGTATTTCCTGCTGTTATCACATCGTTGTTAAGGGTAAGATCGAAGGTTGAGATACCATCATCCAAGGTACTTCCGTTTTCGTCGTCGTCACATTCCACAATTTCGAAAGGCCCCGTAGCCAGTACAGGCAAAGGGTTCACTTCTATGACAAAAGGTGTTACGCGTTCACATCCCGACGTAGCATTTTCCAACCGAACCCAGATAGTTTGCGGATTACTAATGTTAGTATAAGCATCAGGATCAGGGATCGCGTTGATTCCATCGTTGGCGTCGGCTTCACTTTCGTGATAGGTAATGGGCAGGAAATCGGCTGCATCCTGAGTACCCAATACATGCACATCGTTATCGGTTAAGGGAAAGACTGCAAATTCATCATCGTCGTCATCGCACACTCCCATAGGGTCTATAAAGTCATCGGTAGGTACATCGGGTAATTGCTCTACCCTTAGTTCCATGGGCACGATGGTGTAACAAGGATTAATCCCTGGAGGCGTGTCACGTACAGCACGGGCGTAGATTACTTGTGAAAATGGTACTACGTTACTGTATGGACTGATTAGTGCATCACCGGGATCACCTTCTTGAGCATCAACCAAGGTCTCGTAATAGGTAATGGTTATATCTAAGTCGCCATTAATGATCTCCACGTCTTTATCCGTTAACATAAAATCGTTGAAGAATCCATCGTTGTCATCATCACAAGCAAACAAAGGCGTGGGTTCTATGACTGCTGGATTGGGCTCTACATTGATGAAGAAACTGCTGGTCGCAGTACAACCTTCTCCATTAAGTACACTCGCAAAGATTTCCTGTTGGGGGGATACAATGTTTTGATAGGCCTCTGGAGTGGCAATAGGGATATCTGCCGCTAAATCGGCCGCAGAGCCGTAATATGATACCACTAGGGTATCATCGCCTACATTAATTAGAGGGGTATTTACAGTTATATCGAACGTAGAGATTCCATCGGTAGGGGTACTACCATTTATTTCATCATCACAGGCAAAGAGGTCGTCTCCGGTTCCAATGGTAGGGAAGGTCCCTACAACCAATTCGAAAGATGTAATACGAACACAGCCTGTTAATAGGCTTTCCAAGCGCACCCAAATAGTCTGACCTGTACTTACGAAAGCATCGGCTGGGTTGATAGCGTTCATGTTGGCTACAGCATCGGCTTCGAGCACGTGGTAGGTGATAGGAGCGAAATTTAATGGATCTTGTACGCCCAATACGGCAGCATCCTGTTCGGTTAGGTCGAAGATGGCTTGTCCGCTTCCATCGGTATCACACGATTGGAAGGGGTCCTGAAAGTTTTCATCAGGCATATCCGGAAGTGCAATTACATTCAACGTTAGTTCCACTAAGGTGAAACAGGGAAGTATGCCTGGAGGTACATCACGGGTAACGCGGGCATACACTATTTGGCTATTAGGAGTGATGTTGGTATAAGGACTAACGATTTCGGTTCCTGGAACTGCATCTACAGCAGCTTGTTGAGTTTCGTAATAGAGAATGTTTACATCGGGCTCCCCACCAATAATTTCCACGTCCCTTGTCGTTAAATCGAAACCACCCACGATCCCATCATCATCGTCATCGCATAACTCCAGCGGTGTTGGCATAGGATTAGGGGTTGGATTAGGCAACACGGTAAGGGTTAGGGTAATGACCCGTTTACAGCCAAATTCTGAAGTAACCCGTCCAATAACCGTTTGTGGTGTGGAGGTGTTTTGATACATGGTTGGATCCATGATAGGACTGTCTGCTGCTTCGTCCGCAGGGGTTTCGTACCAAGTTACCACCAAGGTTGGATCGCCACCTGTTGCAGCAGGATCCTGACTCGTAAGATCGAAGGTAGAAACTTCGTCGTCTGGAGCACTCCCATTAAGCTCGTCGTCGCATTGCATCATTTCGAAAGGCCCAAAATCTTCAGGGAGCGGATCCACGATCAATACCAATTCTACAATGGCATAACAGCCATTGGCACCATTGTTTGGCATGGTGCTATTGGCATTACCCACCACCAGAATGTAAAGGGTTTGTGGGTTAGCGTTATTCAGGTAATTGGTTGGATTGGCAATGGCAAAGGAAAAATCGGGTGCTGTTATGGCCAAATCCCCAGCAAGGATAGCGTCGGCTTCACTTTCGTAGTAATAGATGTCGAACTCTAAAGGATCCATACCATTCAAGACCTCAGGCTCCACAACGGTTAAGTCGAAAAAGGTAAAACCGTCCTCTGTGCCGTCTTCATCGCATTTTCTAAGGGGCTCGGCAGGGGTTGCGGGAACGGGAACATCCCGAACTTCCAAAGCAAAGGGAACAATTTCGAAACAGGTACTCACGGTACTTTGTACCAAGGCCCAAACTCCTCCAGTTCCATAGAGTGGGTCTGTTGGATCCGTTATAGGAACGTCGTTGTAGGCGTCATCATTTACATATGGGTTTGGTAGTGGAAGTTGCGCTAGTTGCGCATCGATAAGGGTTCCATGATAGGTAATGGCTAAATCTGGATTCCCCAAAGTAATAACAGCATCCATTAAAGAAAGATCGAACTCCGTAAAACCGTCGTTGTCTTCGTCGCAAAGGAGTAATGGTTCTGGGTCGGTATTTACGGGAGCAGGCGGTAAAAAGCTTACGTCTATCTCGTCTTCAATAAAACACAGTCCTTTGGATCCTTCCACCCTGTAGGTTCCTGCAACGGTAACGGTTAGGGTAGGACCGTCCTCCCCGGGAATAAGGACTCCGTTAAAAAACCATTCGAAAGTGAAGTTCTGATCCACAATTCCTGTATTGAGAATGACAGGGGTTCCTTCGCACCCCACAATATCATCACCCAAGAAAAAGTCGGACTCCGTTTGATTTATTTCTACAATGAATTCGTTGTTGTCTTCGTTGGTTTCGGCAACAATACCGGTTCCGTCCCCAATATCATCCACTACTGCCCTTAAATTGAAAATATTCGGTGTAGCCAATGGAATATTGAGGGTAATAGCTCCATTTTCGGATCCGCCAATAGGTATTTCCGCAAGGGTTTGCGATTGTCCCACAAGCACGGCATCGGCATAAAATGCAATGGGGGTATTAGCTGGAAGTGGTGCTGTACTGTTTACGTTGAATACATTGTAGGTAATATCCAGATCATTATTATCACAAATAACTCCTACGTTTTGGATTTCGATCGTTGCATCGGGTATTTCGGAATTTACACTGGTAATTACGTTATTGATCATTACAAAATCCTGCCCTGAGGTAAGATTGATGGTAATGCTGGTATCCCCTTGGGTAACCACATCTTCTATATCGTATACATCCATGTCCATGTTATACAACACATTGGATCCTGTATAACTGTTAGTTCCATTGAAGGCATTGTCGGCAGGATTCAGTGGAGGGTTGCTAATTAGGTTTCCGTTTATAAGAAGGGTTTCGTTTACGGCTAGCCCTTGATCTCCTTCCCATGCCAAGAAACCAATCTTTGCGAGTTCTTCGGTGGTAATGTCTATGTTGGTAAGGACTATTTCCAAGGTAGGACTGCTCAGGGAAACGAACTCCAAACCATCGAAAAGGCTTATCTGGTTTAGGGTTAAGGAAAGATCCTGATAGATAACGATGATACTCCAACCTCCAAAATTGGTACCTCCCCCACAATAAGTCGGGATAACAGCTGTAAGGTCCAATTCGGAAAGGGTATAGGTGCCAGGTCCTGTATTACCTACAATTTCGGAAACATCTGCATAAGCGGAAAAGTAGTTCAGTCCCGTATTGGCTACCAAATCGAAAGTCCTTTGGGCAATAACTTCCTGTCCATTCAATTTTACCTCAAAGTCTCCATCTCCGGGCCCTGACCAATACAGGTGCGCAGAAATAAAGGATTGTCCTGGGAGTAGATCGTAATCTGCACTACTCTCGGTAAGTATGGTACAAGGCCCTCCATTATTTTCTTGGGTGTTTAATGTATTACCAAAGGCAGTAAAATCGTAGCGACCATTAAATTGCTGAAATAACTCTACATCCTGGGCGCTTAGTTGAAAAGCAAACAGGAGGATGAGTAACGGGGTTAGTTTTTTCATCATAGTAATTTTTGAAACACTGCATAGCAGTGTCGCAAATAAAAGTATTGATTTTATTTGTTTGTAAGGGGAAAGATTGGCATTAATCCCCCTTTTTTGATGAAAAAATGAGAT
>JANQKN010000199.1 GCA_028281065.1 Flavobacteriaceae bacterium
TTGTTGTGGTGATGGATTGCGACCTTCAGGATGTACCCGAAGAGATAGAAAAGCTGTACAACAAAGCCCAGGAAGGGTACGATGTGGTATTGGCACAACGAAAAGATAGAAAAGATGGTTTCTTTAAGCGTTTCTTTTCCCGACGGTTTTACGGTTTGTTGAGCTATTTGTCCGGCGCCAAATACGATGCCCAAGTGGCTAATTTTGGGGTGTACAAAAGGGATGTGGTGGATACTATCAACGCCTTGCCCGAAAAGAACCGTTTTTTTCCATCTATGATCAAATGGGTAGGCTATCAGCAAACAGCTATTGAAGTTAGGCATTCCGAAAGGGCTGAGGGGAAGTCGAGCTATAATTTCAAAAAGCTCTTTAACCTCTCGTTGGATATTATCCTTTCCTATTCGGACAAACCCTTGCGGCTTACCATTAAATTGGGGTTGTTCATTACCTTTCTGGCTTTGGTTTTTTCGGGGATCATGGCTTACAAATGGTATATGGGCGAAATTGAAGTATTGGGATATACCTCCTTGATTTTGTCCATTTGGTTACTATCCGGAATTGTAATTTTCGTTTTGGGTGTGGTCGGGTTGTACATTGGTAAGATATTCGAAAACGTAAAAGACCGTCCTACATATATTATTAAAGAAATCCTATGACCGTTTCACTGTATATCTTGGGAGAGAAGGGATATCGTTCCCTACAGGCTGCCGTGGAAATGCACAGCGGACAATTGGATACCGTAGTTATAGGAACCGACCAAAGCATTCACAACGATTTTTCTGAAGCGAGCATTCAATATTGCAAGGATCATAACATTAACCATACGTTGGAACGGGAAACTTCGGTTTCCAGTGATTATCTCCTAGCGATTGGGTGGCGTTGGTTGATTAAAACGAAACCTTCACAAACCCTAATCGTCTTGCACGATTCCATATTGCCCCGTTACAGGGGATTTAATCCTTTGGTAACTGCCTTAATCAATGGCGATCAAGAAATTGGTGTAACCGCTTTGTTGGCTACCGAAGAATATGATAGGGGCGATATTATCGCCGTAGAGAAATCCTCTATTACCTATCCCATGACCATTTCCAGGGCTATTTCCATCATTAGTGAAAAGTATGGCGTCTTGGTGCAGCGGGTTTTGGAACATTTGAAGGATGGTAAACTCCCTGTAACCCCTCAAAAAGAAGAAGAGGCTACCTATTCCGTTTGGCGGGATGCAGACGATTATTTTATCGATTGGAATTGGGATGCCGAAACCATAGAACGCTTTGTAAATGCTGTGGGTTATCCATATTTGGGAGCCAAGGCTAAGGCAAATGGAGAAATGTATAGGGTGGCAAAAGCCATTGCCTTACCCGATGTGGTTGTAGAAAACAGAACCCCTGGAAAAGTAATTTTCAAAAGAGAAGGGAAGTTGGTAGTCATCTGCGGATCCGGTTTGTTGCGCTTGGACGAAGTGTATGACTCCAATGATGTTCCTGAAACCTTTCAAAATAAATTCAGAATACGATTTAGCTAAATGTATATCCCCTTTAACAAACCCTATATTTCCGGTAACGAATTGGCCTACATAGAAGATGCAGTAGCCAAGGGTAAAATATCGGGCAACGGTTATTACACCCAAAAGTGCCAGGCTTTTTTCGAAGAACAATTTCAGTTCCACAAAGTACTCCTTACCACAAGTTGCACCGATGCCTTAGAAATGGCCGCTTTGCTATTGGACATTCAGGAAGGGGATGAGGTTATTATGCCTTCGTACACCTTTGTTTCTACTGCCAATGCCTTTGTGCTAAGGGGTGCAAAAGTGATTTTTGCCGATTCTAGGGAAGATCACCCAGGAATCGATGAAAATTCCATAGTGTCCCTCATTACCCCTAAAACCAAAGCTATTGTTGTGGTCCACTATGCGGGAGTCGCTTGCGATATGGATACCATCATGGAAGTAGCAAAAGTGCACGATCTTTTTGTGGTAGAAGATGCAGCTCAAGCAGTACAGAGTTATTATAAAGGAAAACCCTTGGGAGGAATAGGGCACTTGGCTGCCTTTTCTTTTCACGAAACCAAGAACATTCAGTGTGGGGAAGGTGGGATGTTGGTTATAAACGACGAACGCTTTGCCGAAAGGGCCGAAATTATTTGGGAAAAAGGAACCAATAGGAGTGCTTTTTTCAGGGGTGAAATCGATAAGTACGGTTGGGTGGATATAGGTTCATCCTTTTTACCCAGCGAACTGAATGCGGCTTACCTTTTTGCCCAATTGGAGCAAATGGAGGACATTCAAGAGAAGCGGATACAACTCTGCAATCGATATAAGGATGAATTGTCTGGTTGGGCTAAAGCCAAAGGAATATCGCTGCCAGTTATTCCAGAATTCGCCTCGCAGAACGGACATATGTTCTACCTGCTTTGCAAGGATATAGAGCAACGTTCTGCTATCATTTCGCATCTTAAATCCAAGGACATATTATCTGTATTTCATTACTTGAGTTTGCACAAGAGCCCGTTTTTTGCCGATAAACACGATGGCAGGGAACTTCCAGAGAGTGATCGATACACCAATACCTTGTTGCGATTGCCTTTGTATTACGAACTGAACCCTGAAAGGGTAATTGAATCCCTCCTCGATTATGATGGCTAAGTTGATATACTACATATTCAGGATTTCCGTTGCCGT
>JANQKN010000031.1 GCA_028281065.1 Flavobacteriaceae bacterium
TTTCATTAAAAGGTCTCGCCATGGGGGCTGCCGATGTAGTCCCCGGGGTTTCTGGGGGAACCATTGCCTTTATTTCTGGTATCTATGAAGAGCTTATAGAAACCATCCATAATGTGGATATGGGGTTTTTCAAAATCTGGAAGAAAGAAGGGTTTAAAAAAGCCTGGAAACACTACAATCTAGCTTTTCTAACCGCACTATTTGGCGGGGTATTGGTAAGTATTTTGTCACTGGCTAAACTTATTAGTTGGCTATTGGATAATCACCCCATTGCCGTTTGGTCTTTTTTCTTCGGACTTATCATTGCCAGTATTGTGTATGTGGGAAAACAAATCTCCAAATGGAACTGGATAACCTTCGTTGCTATCATAGCTGCTACGGTACTGTCCTATACTATTACCATCATGGAACCCGTAGGTTCTCCGGAAAGTACTTGGTTTCTGTTTTTTGCCGGCTGTATAGCCATTATCGCAATGATCCTTCCTGGTATATCGGGATCGTTCATACTATTGCTGTTGGGCGCTTACGAAACGGTTATAGGAGTGATCTCCCAGTTTTTGGATAGTATTAAAAACCTAGACGGTTCCATGTTCCTGGATGCCTTTTTAAAGATGTTGGTTTTTGCCATAGGCGCAGTTGTGGGACTTAAGGCATTCTCTAAAGTATTGAACTGGATGTTTTCCAACCATAAAAACCTAACCCTTGCCATATTAACCGGTTTCATGATCGGGGCCCTCAACAAAATATGGCCCTGGAAAGAAGTTCTTTCCTTTCGTACAAACCATGATGGCGAACAGGTTCCTTTCCTTGAAAAAAGTATCCTTCCCAACGACTATAGTGGTGATGCCCAATTGTGGTTGGCCATCTTATTTGTAGTAATTGGGTTTTTAACCATTTTTACATTGGAAAGAGTAGCTGTCTCAAAAAAGAGCGAATAAATGACCGAAACCCGAACCCTGAGCGACAAACTATGGCTGATCTTAAAAGGATTGGCCATGGGAGCTGCCAATAAGGTTCCTGGGGTTTCAGGAGGAATGGTTGCCTTTGTAGCTGGGTTTTACGAAGAGTTTATTTATTCCCTTCAAAAAGTAAATGGAAAAGCTTTCAAATTGTTCATTAATGGACGGTTTAAAAGTTTTTGGTACTACATTAACGGTCGGTTTTTGGGATTGCTCATTTTGGGGATGGTTATAAGCTACTTTAGCGTATCCAAAATACTGGATTATCTATTGATTCATTTTGAACTCTACGTATGGAGTGCCTTCTTTGGTATGATCATAGGCTCTATTTATTACGTTGCCAAAGACTTTGGGAAATGGAGCCGTAAATACTTAGGATACCTTATTCTGGGAGTGATGGTAGGCATAAGCATTAGTTTTTTGGAACCTGCCAGGGAAAACCATCAATTGTGGTTTGTATTCCTCTGCGGAATCATAGGAGTAAGTGGAATGACTTTACCTGGGTTGTCAGGTTCCTTCATCTTGATCCTGTTAGGAAATTACGTACTTCTTTTGGTCGATTCGGTCAACGCACTTTATGATACAATCGCAGATATTATACGCTGGGATTTTGCTTTTATAGACAATCCTTTACGCATTGAATTACTTATAATCCTTGCTGTTTTTTCCTTGGGTTCTTTAACGGGATTGGTGTCCCTTTCCCATTTTTTGGGCTATCTTCTAAAACGCTATAAACAAGCAACTTTTGCAGTCATAATTGGTTTCATAACGGGTTCTTTGGGAGTTGTATGGCCTTGGAAACACACACAATACGAAACTGATGTTTCCGGAAATATTTTGCTGGATGCCAACGGGCAGGAAGTAGTGGTTGGATACAACCGTTATTGGCCATCAGAATTTTCTTTCGAAGTATTTCTTGCGATTTTCTTTATCATTGTAGGGATAATGATTGTATTAAGTTTGGACTGGTACCAAAAGAAGACGACCCCTTAATCATGGCAAGATATGGACTTATAGGAAGGAACATCGATTATTCTTTTTCGAAAGCCTATTTCACGACCAAATTCGAAAAAGAAAAACGAAAAGACACATACCAAAATTTCGATTTGGAATCTATCGACTTGCTTCCAGATATCATTGCCGAACACCCCGACGCCAAAGGATTTAATGTCACTATTCCCTACAAGGAAGAAGTAATGCCTCTTTTGGATAGAATCGATAAAGAAGCTATGGAGATAGGCGCGGTAAACACCATAAAAAAACTTAAGGACGGGCGCTTGGCTGGTTACAATACAGATCATTACGGATTTGCAAAGTCCTTAGCAGATCATCTACCTCTAGAAGCCAAAACGGGACTTGTTTTGGGTACGGGTGGAGCCGCCAAAGCCATACGCTATGTATTGGACGCCATGGGGTTTGAGTACCATTCCGTTTCACGGGAAAAGACCGAGGAAACCATTACCTACGAGGAGCTTACCCCCGAGATCATGTCCAAGCATTATCTAATTATAAACTGTACCCCCTTGGGTACCTTCCCCAATACAGACGATTGCCCCAGTATTCCCTACCAACAAATTACAGACAAACATTTTCTCTTCGATCTTATTTACAATCCCAGCGAAACCGAATTCCTTAAAAGAGGATTTGCCAAAGGTGCCAAAGTGAGCAATGGGTTAAAGATGTTGGAATACCAAGCCGAAAAAGCCTGGAGTATCTGGAAATCTTAAAACCCGATCCATTTTCCCAAAAGTATTATAAGAACTTTGCCATGTGCAAGGTTGTTAGTATCTTTCACGTTCTTATAGTACGAACCTTAACATTGAAATATATGTCGGACAAAGAATTGCAAAACGAAAAAGAAAAGGAAGTAACTGAAAATCAACCTATTGAACAACCTGCTGAAGCAACCTCAACGGAAGCTGTGGAAGCGGTTGAAGAAACTTCCAATGAACCCATTTCAGAAGAAAAAGAAATTCCTCAAGAAGAGAAGGAAGAGAATCCCCCTACCCCTGAAGCGACTGTAGAAGAAGAGAAGACAGAGGAAGAGACTAAACAGGCGGAAGAAGAAGAAGAAGAAGAAAAGATTGCTTCCTCGGACGATGGTGAGGAAGAAGAGGAAATTGCCTCGTCTGACGATGATGAAGAGGAAGAAGAAGCTTTGGAAGAGGAAGAAGCGGTAGACTATCACGCTCTTAACAAAGAGGAACTTATTGCGGCTTTTCAAAAGCTATTGAAAGAAGGTAATGTGCAGAACATAAAGAACAGTGTTGAAGAAATCAAGACCGAGTTCAGTGCCAAGTTTTCTGAAGAACTGGAACAGAAAAAAGAGGAGTTCCTTGCGGAAGGTGGAAACATCATAGATTTTCACTACACGACTCCGCTAAAGAAGCAATTCAATTCGTTGTATTTCGACTACAAGGAAAAACGAAACAATTACTACCAAAACCTAAAGAGGGACCTTCAGGCTAATTATAAGAAAAGAGAAGAACTCATCGAGGAGTTGAAAGGACTTTTAAACGCCGAAGAAAATATTAACACCACTTATAAGCATTTTAAAGACATCCAAGAGCGATGGCATACCGCAGGTCCTATTCCTAGGGATAAATACAATACCGTTTGGAATACCTACAGGCACCATGTTGAAAATTTCTACGATTTTCTTCATTTAAACAGGGAATTCCGTGACCTCGATTTTAAACACAACCTGGAGCAAAAGCTCAAGCTCATTGGGCGCGCCGAAGAGTTGGCCCAAGAGACAGACCTAAGCAAAGCTTTTAGGGAGCTGCAAATGCTTCATAAGATGTGGAAGGAAGACATCGGCCCCGTTGCCAAAGAGTACCGGGAGGATGTTTGGGACAAGTTTAGTGCAGCGACTAAGGTAATTCACGAAAAGAGACAGGAATACCTAAAAGATCAAGAGTCTAAGTTTGAAGAAAACTTCACCCTTAAAAACGATATCGTTACCAAGATTGAGGAAGTTGCCCAAGCCACATCGGCCAACCATAAAGCATGGCAGCAGAGCATAAAAGAGGTTCAGAAACTAAGGGATGCCTATTTTGAGGTAGGTAAAGTTCCAAGGGCCAAGGCAAAAGAAATCTGGAACACCTTTAAGGAAGCTACCCGTAATTTTAACAGGGAAAAGAACAGCTTCTATAAAAACCAGAAAAAAGAACAGTACACGAATCTTGAAAAGAAATTGGAGCTCATTAAAATCGCTGAGGAAAACAAGGACAGTGAAGACTTTGATGTAGTGACTCCTTTGATGAAAAAGATACAAAGTGATTGGAAGTCCATAGGGCATGTCCCCAGAAAGGAAAGCGACAAGATATGGAAGCAGTTTAAAGATGCCTGCAACCATTATTTTAATCGTGTCCATGCAGAGCGTAATGAGGCCAACAAAGAGGAAATGGGACACTACGAAGCCAAAGAGGCACTGCTCAATTCATTGGATAACTTAGAACTAAGTGGTGACCATGAGACAGACTTGACTTTGATTAAGGGAAAGATCTCCGAGTGGAAATCCATTGGCCGTGTACCTTTCAATAAGCGTAACATAGAACGGAAGTTCAACAAAGCTTTAGACGGTCTTTTTGGAAAGTTGAATTTGGGTAAGCAAGAAGCAGAGATGATTCGATTCGAAAACAAATTGAGCTCACTTGCTTCACAGGAAGACACCCGAAAGCTTCAAAACGAGGAATTCTTTATTTCCAAGAAAATAAACGAAGTACAGCAGGAAATCCGTCAATTGGAGAACAACCTAGGGTTTTTCCAAAATGTCAAGGGTGATAATCCTTTGGTAAAAGACGTTCATAAAAACATCGACAGGCAGAAAGAGCAACTGGCCATTTGGAAGACCAAACTGCAAAAAATACGCTCATTGCGGAAACAACAATAGGATGACCTGCCCGTTGTGCCAAGATAAAAATGTGCATCGGCGGGAAGATGAACCTTCATTTTTTTCTTGTTCACATTGCAAAACTGTCTTCAAGGACCCAACGTATTTTCTAAGTCTTAAGGAAGAAAAGGAGCGGTACCTTTTGCATGAAAACCATGTAGAGGACCCTAGATACCAACAATTTGTAACCCCTATTGTTTCTGCTGTTACAGATGCTTTCCCTTCATCCAATGAGGGTTTGGATTTTGGAGCAGGAACAGGCCCAGTGATTTCAAAATTGCTAACGGATCAAGGGTATAATATGAAACTTTGGGATCCGTTTTTTCATCCCCACTCCTCTGTACTCGACCACGCCTACGATTTTATTGTTTGTTGCGAAGTGATTGAACATTTTCATCATCCACGGAAAGAGTTTTCTACTATGTTCCAACTCCTCAAACCGAATGGCAAACTATTCTGCATGAGTGAAATACTACCAAAAAACAAGGATTTTTCCCAATGGCACTACAAAAACGATCCTACGCATGTTATCTTCTATTGCAAAGAGAACTTACGTTGGATTCAAGAAAGTTTGGGTTTTTCGAACGTGGAAATCGATGGGAGGCTTATTGTATTCTCCAAAGCTTAGAGTTTCTTGGCTTCGTCCCAATACACATCCATCTCGGCAAGGGTCATTTCTTTTAAGCTTTTGCCAACCTCTTTGGCTTTTCCTTCCAAATACTGAAATCGTTTTATGAACTTCTTGTTGGTTCGTTCCAAGGCGCTCTCTGGATCTACTTTTAGAAAACGTGCATAGTTAATCATGGAGAAAAGTACATCGCCAAACTCCTGTTCTATCTTCTCTGCATTATCGTTGGAAACTTCTTCCTGAAGTTCTTCGAGTTCTTCTTTCAGTTTTTCGAACACCTGATGCGGCTCTTCCCAATCGAAACCTACCCCAGCCACTTTATCTTGAATTCGGTTGGCTTTTACCATAGCGGGTAGTGACTTGGGAACACCTTCAAGCACGCTCTTTTTACCTTCCTTCAACTTTAGGTTTTCCCAGTTCTGCTTTACCTCCTCTTCGTCGGCAACATCTATATCGCCGTAAATATGTGGATGGCGCGAAATGAGCTTTTCACAGATGTCGTTGGCTACATCGGCCATATCGAAATCACCCGATTCACTCCCTATTTTGGCATAAAAAACAATATGCAACAGTAAATCGCCCAATTCCTTTTTCACTTCGTTTAAATCATTCTCCAAAATGGCATCCCCCAATTCGTAAGTCTCTTCTATGGTAAGGTGCCGTAAGGTTTGCATGGTCTGCTTTCGGTCCCACGGACATTGTTCGCGGAGCTCGTCCATAATGGTTAAAAGGCGGTCGTATGCGGCTAGTTGTTTTTCCCTGGAATTTTGCATGCCTAAAACTAAAAAATCCTTACGATGGTAAGGATTTTTTTGAGGTTATTTTATCGAAAAGTTATTAAGGTTATTCCTCTTCGGTAGTGTCTGCTTCTACTTCAAAATTGGTCATACCTGTTTTGTGCAACAAGTTGTACCATTGTACCACTTTTTTGATATCACTGGCATACACACGGTCTTCATCATAATCTGGAAGCACATTGAAAAAGTATTCTTCCAACTCATCCTTGGATGACTTATGGCTTATGGACTCCCCTCCTTGTTCTTTCTCCTTTATTTTTTGGAAAACATCCTTTAAGGGTACTTCCTCGGTTAGGGTGTAAATAGCAATTTCGGAAAGTAAGCTCACGTTGTGACGTGCGCTAACGGTTATCTTCTTACCATCCAATAAGGATTCTGCCAACAACCCCGTACGGGTTTGCGTTTTTAACACATACAATCCTGGTTTCCCGGTAATAGATAATACTTTTTCTAAGCTCATTCGTTTTTAGGTTTGAAGGGCGCAAATATGCATCCTTATCACGATTATTCCAAAAGGATTAACGTTTCTTTTTGGCTTGTGGAAAGCGCATTCGGTAATCGACTTTTATCTTTCCTTTGGAAATATTCGTCAACTTACCTTTAATCAAACGCTTTTTAAGGGCAGAAAGTTTATCGGTAAACAAAATTCCTTCGATATGGTCGTATTCATGCTGAATGATCCTAGCTGCAATCCCATCGATGGTTTCCTTTTGTTCCTTAAAGTTTTCGTCCAAGTATTCTATGGTAATGGTACTTTGCCTAAAAACATCCTCGCGGACATCGGGAATGCTCAAACATCCTTCGTTGAATGCCCATTCATCGCCAGTTTCTTCAACAATCTTGGCATTGATGAATACCCGCTTAAAAGTGG
This sequence comes from Flavobacteriaceae bacterium, assembly GCA_028281065.1. Lineage (GTDB taxonomy): Bacteria > Bacteroidota > Bacteroidia > Flavobacteriales > Flavobacteriaceae > Aureisphaera. Next base: position 7,151 of record JANQKN010000031.1, read on the forward strand.
AAACAAATTCGCGCTCTTCCTCGGTTAGGTCCTCATCGTCTTCGAAAGGAGTTGCATCTACAATAAAAAGACGGATGGGCATCCCAATTTGTGGAGCTGCCAACCCGATACCATGTGCGGCATACATAGTTTCGAACATATTGTCCAACAACTCTGGCAGTTTGGGATAATCCTTAGTAATTTCTTTGGTCTTTTTTCGAAGTACGGGGTCTCCGTAAGCAACTATTGGGTATATCATTTTATACGGTTCAAGTAATCTTGTAATATAATGGTGGCACTAATCTCATCGATCAACGCCTTGTTCTGTCTCTGTTTCTTTTTCAATCCACTGTCGATCATGGTCTGAAAAGCCATTTTACTGGTAAAACGTTCGTCCACCCGTTCCACAGGTATCTCGGAAAAGTTTTCGGCATACACTTCTAAAAACTTCTTTATCTCTGCTTCTACTTGGGAATGCGTTCCGTCTTTTTGCTTAGGCTCTCCTACCAGTACCCTTTCTACTTTTTCTGAAGTAAAATATTCCTTCAAAAAAGCCACCAGATCTTCCGTCGGAACAGTCGCCAAACCAGATGCAATTATCTGCAACTCGTCCGTTACGGCAACTCCCGTTCGCTTCGTTCCATAATCCAATGCCAATATCCTAGCCATAATCGGTTGCAAAAATAGCGGTTTACAAAATAGTATGCTAAAAATGTACCGTGATTTAAGCAAGGGGGTTATCTTTGTGTTTCCTTTAAACAGAGCTTCATATCATGACGGAATTACAGCAAATTATAGAAAAAGCTTGGGACGACCGATCCCTTTTGCAAAATCAGGAAACCATCGATGCCATTCGCGAAGTGGTACGCCTTTGTGATGAAGGTACTTTGCGTTGTGCCCAACCTACCGAAGA
>JANQKN010000203.1 GCA_028281065.1 Flavobacteriaceae bacterium
CCACCAAGACCGATTCCTTGTGCTCCAGAACTTCCATCTTCAATATTGAAATTGTTGAGGTTGATGTTTTGGAATACAGGATCTACATTAAGAACACTATTAGTATATAGGGCTCCGTTGGAGAAATCGTAATTGGGGTCATCTTCAAAATCACCTTGTGGATCTTCGAAGCGGATCAAACAATTGGTAAAGTTGAAGTTGAACTCCAAGGATGTGTTATCCGATTTAAAAATACCCAACTCCCTTTGTTCACTACCATAGATGATGCAGTTTGTGAAATTGGCTTCCACGAGGTTCCCTTCACCAAAATCCGGAATAAAATTATCGATCTGGACAGCAGGGAAGGTCCTAAAGCTATTGGACCAATAGTTGGCAAATGTAGATTGGTTAAAATTGTATATACCACCCAACGAAAGCGCTAAAGAAGATTGCCCACTGTTGTTGATGACCATATTGTTACCGGTAACTACGGATCCCCTTGATAGAAGACCCACATTGGATGAATTGTATATCTGAACGTTGTTCAATTCCAGATCGGTTACTTCCAAAACCCCATCAACCAAAATGCCTACAATGTTGTTTTTAATGGTGGTGTAATTGAATATGTTGTTGTTGCTTCCCGAGGTCAACCAAATGGTACCCCATTGCCCGGGAATATCGGAAAAGCCAGGTTCCAGTCGGTCCCCTTCAAAAATGATTTCGTTTTCCATAAGCTCAGGATCGCTACTGGGACCTCCCAATGCCTGTATGGAGGCATCGTTGGCTACCAAAATCCCACTGTCTCTATGAAAATGTATACGGGCACCCGCTTCTATGGTGAGTGTTTCACCTCCTGGGACGGCCGCATAGCCATAGATAACATAGGGTTTTTCGTTGGTAAAGGTGAGTTCATCGCCTTCCAGAACAAAACCTTCTATCAATACATCTTCACCATTTTCGTCTTGCGCCAATACAATGGTTCCCACCATACCGTCGTCATCCAGTTCTGGGAAAAGGAACACCGCATCTTGTACGAGGGTAACCAATTCTACATTTTGTTGGTTGGCACCTGTATCGAATTGTATTTGGTCGGTATAGAGGAATTGTAGGTCGCTGGTTTGGTCGGCAATATCCACAGTGGTTTCCACAAAAATGAAAATACTGTCGTTGGCCAATATTTGTACATCTTCAAATACCTTCCCAGCTACACCGTCCACATTAAGACGGTAGTTGGAATCTTCACCTTCCCCAAGCCGTACCGATGGAATGTGGATATCGTCATCGCTTCGGTTGTATACGCGAAGGTTGTAGGTGCTGGAACCTATATTACTGAATATGGTATCGAGATACACGGTATCTTGGGAGAACTCCAGATTTCCTGTAGAAGGACTGGTTTCAAAATCGTTTCGGCAGGAACTCCATAAAACAACGGCACAGAGAAGTGCCAATCCGTAAAGGTATTTCATTTATCTAGTTATAAATTCACAGTAAAAATATAACTTTTTATGGAGTGGTTTATTGTGAAGTGAAAGATTTAAAAAAGACAGCTGTAGTAGCAGCGGTAAGTATCCCTCCTCGTACCAACTGCTACCACACACCAATCTGGTACTGTCTATTTTTTTCGCCTGCGTTCCCGTTTTAGCTTTCGGGCTTCTTTGGCGCGTTCTTTTTGTATTTTTTTATAAGCGTTTTGTTTAGCCGCATACTCCCTTCTTTTTTCCCGTTTTTCTTTTGAGGAAAGCGAGGAATCTGGTGTGCAATAGCTTATTGATACTCCACCCGCAACAACAACAACATTATTTAATACTGATGGGTCCGGATGCATTGCAAAACTGATGTCGTTGGAAATATTGGAAACAACTATTTCCTTGGTTTTGTAGGAGAGGTATGAAAAAACAAGGGTTTGGTTGGGTTGAACCTCAATTTCGTAATTCCCATCAAAGTCTGTTTGAGTTCCCTTGTTAGCCCCTTCTATTGTAATATCAACACTTGGGAGCGGAAGATCGACTTCATCTGTAATGGTCCCCTTAATAGTTATTGTAGTAGGGATTGGTTTTTCTAGCACAGAATATTTCTCAGGTTCTTTAATGGTTTCTGCTGGTACAGATACTACCATGCCGGCATACGCGGTATATTCCCTGTATTCTTTTTTTAATGAAAAGTGAATGGTCTCATCTTTTGAACCAATAACGACATCATTGCTTCTCAAGTCACTCTTCTGGACAAATAAAGTAGATCCGCTGGGACATTGAATGGTATATTCTCCAACTTCGTTTGATCGAGTCGACTTTCCGGTTTCCAAAACAAATATTTCAGCATTTTGAATGGGTTTTCCATTTTTGTCAGAAATAATACCAGTGATGGTTACTATAGACTTTTCAGAATGTTTTCCAATATTTAAAGAAATTCCAGGCTTGTTAAAAACCGAAACCCCACCTTGTGCTTTAGCTTCTTGATGACTCAAAACACTTAAAGGAAGGAGTAGGGAAGCGGCATAGGGAAGCAAACTGTTTCTGGATTTACGTTCTAAAGTCATGGGGCGATCCAATTGCGATCCTAAAAATCGTCCGCATAGGTTTTCACCCTTTTGTACCTTCTTCACAATATCTTCATCATTGGTTTGGGTAAAATCGATCACCTCTTTCGTACAAACACTGCAAAATTTTCCTTTTTCAGTAGGGGTCATTTTACCCCAGTCTTCGTGGCAGGGCTCTGGAATGGAAATGGTGATCGATTTTTTCATAATGACTAGTGCTTTGTTACATCAAACCACCAACAATTTATCCAAATAAAAAATGACCGTTGAGCAAACGGCCATTATCATTGAGTGAAATATATGTTTCGGGAAGGTTACTTATCCACGATCTCTATTTTAAAGAGTTTATCCCAGTTTTTTCCAGTTACGTAGAGGATATTGGGCTCCCCGTTGTAGGCTATACCATTCAATACATCCAATTGGCTGTGCTGTGTTACTTCGTCTTGCAACCCTTTTAGGTTGATAACCCCTTCTACGGCACCATTGGCAGGGTTTACAATAGCAATAGCGTCTTTTTGGTAGATGTTGGCGTAGATTTTCCCTTCTACCCATTCTAGTTCGTTTACCTGATCTATTTTACTTTGGTTGGTATAGATTTCCACATAGCTGTCTTCGGAAAGGTTTTCTGGGTTCAAGGTCCATATCTTTTCGGTCCCATCACTTTTGTAAATGGTAGAACCATCGTTGCAAAGACCCCAACCTTCTTTGCTTTTACTGTATATAAATGTGCCGGTTTGCTCTAGCGTAGCTAGGTCGTAGATAAACCCTGTGTTTTCCTGCCAGGTCAATTGGTATATTTTATCGTTAAGGATGGTAAGTCCTTCCCCAAAGTATTGATCCCCCAGTTTTTTGTTTTCCAGCACTTCCCCAGTGATATAATTGGTCTTACGTAGTGTGGATTTTTTGCGCTGTCCTGTACTTTCGTACAAAGTATCGTTTTCAAATTCCAAGCCTTGGGTATACGCACCCATATCGTGGGGGTAGGATTCCAATATTTTATAGGTATATAGTTTGGGTTTTTGCGAAGCGGTAATCGTAAAATCCTTGGATAGGTTGTAGGTTTCCCCATCCGAGGTAATGGTTGCCCCTAAGGTATGTACCCCCATTCGTTGCCCGGCAAGGGACAGCTTGTCCCCTGAAAGGGAAACGGGTTCTCCATTCAGTGTATATTCGACTGCATCGATGGTCTTGTCCCTTTTCGGGCTTAAGGATATCGATAGGTCGTCTTCTGCCTTAAAAGTCTTGTTGGTGTTGCTAATAGCAAGGTTAAAAAGTTGTTTGGGGTCTTTTATGTTATCCCCACAACTTATTAGTAGGCAAACTAACAAAGTACAAATGAGCAATTTGTGCATTTTCATGGATACAATAATTTTTAGGGCAAGATAGCCTATAAATAATTGATAGCAAAAATGCTTGTGGGAACTTTAAAATGGGCGTATATTTGCATCGGCAAGTCCTACACAACCAGCTCCCGTTGAATCCCCCAGGGTGGGAACGCAGCAAGGGTATTCGGTCGTAGCGGTGTGATGTAGGTAGCTTGCCATTTTTTTTTGCCCTAATCGAACTAAAAACCACTTCGATTTGGAATACTAATAGCTACTTGCCATCTTTGTCCACAAGTTAACGTCTATGTCAAAAGTTGTACTTATTACAGGAGGTTCTTCGGGAATAGGAAAATCCATAGGGGAATACCTCCACACTAGGGGATATACGGTATATGGAACCAGCCGCAATCCAGCTAAGTACATAGATTCGGTTCCGTTTTCACTATTGACTTTGGATGTCACCCAAGAGCAGACGGTTATTGATGCTGTTAACCAAATCTTGGAAAAAGAAGGAACATTAGACGTTTTGGTTAACAATGCTGGGGTAGGGATCACGGGTCCTATAGAGGAAACACCTACCGAAGAAATCCGCAATGCCTTCGAAACCAATTTTTATGGTCCTTTAACTGTAATTAAAGCCGTATTGCCGGCTATGCGCAACGCAGGGAAGGGGCATATTATCAACATTACTTCCATCGCGGGATATATGGGATTGCCTTATCGAGGCATTTATAGCGCGACCAAAGGGGCTTTGGAATTGATTACGGAAGCCTACCGGATGGAAACCCAACAATTTGGCATACAGATGACCAATGTTGCCCCTGGTGATTTTGCCACTAACATTGCACAGGGAAGGTACCACGCTCCTGTTTTGGAAAACTCTCCTTATAAAAAAACCTACGGGGACACATTGGAGATGATGAACGATCATGTGGATGGTGGTAGCGATCCCATAGTAATGGCAAAAAAGGTGCATTCCATCATAGAAACCGATTCCCCGAAAATACATTATAAAGTAGGGGCTTTTCTTCAAAAGTTTTCCATTGTATTAAAGAGGGTCTTGCCTGGTAAAGTATACGAGCGTATGCTCATGAATCACTACAAACTAAAGTAATCCCTTATTAACATTTTTATGGTATAAGTTTTGGGAAGAATCATTTCCCAAGGCTAATTTGTTGTGTATTTTTACCCCAATAAAATCATAAAATAGAAACTATGAAATTCTTCATCGATACAGCGAATCTAGATCAAATCAGGGAGGCGCAGGACCTAGGGGTTTTGGATGGTGTTACAACCAACCCTTCATTAATGGCTAAAGAGGGTATTACAGGGCGTGAAAATATCCTACAGCACTATGTGGATATTTGCAATATTGTAGATGGGGATGTTTCTGCAGAAGTAATCGCGACCGATTTCGAAGGCATGGTGAAAGAAGGGGAGGAGTTGGCTGCACTTCATGAGCAGATCGTTGTAAAGCTACCCATGATAAAAGCTGGGGTAAAGGCAGCGAAGTATTTTAGCGATAAAGGGATAAAAACCAATGTTACTTTGGTGTTCTCCCCAGGACAGGCACTATTGGCAGCCAAAGCAGGCGCTACCTATGTTTCTCCATTTATTGGTCGCTTGGACGATATTTCTACAGACGGACTTAACCTCATTGCCGAAATACGCCATATTTATGACAACTATGGATTCGAAACCGAAATCCTTGCCGCATCCGTTCGTCATACCATGCATGTGATCGATTGTGCAAAAATCGGGGCCGATGTTATGACAGGACCTTTGTCCTCTATAGAAGGGCTGCTAAAACACCCGCTAACGGATATTGGACTTGAAAAATTCTTGGCCGATTATAAAAAAGGAAACTAGAAGAAAAGTATATAAAAAAGAAAAGCCCCGATTTTCGGGGCTTTTTTTATTTGTTCAAATAACTGAGTAGTTGATTCTCTATACCGAAGTCCGAAAGATTGGTATTTCCATCCAATATCTTTCCGTTACGGTCTATAATCATGGCCTTGTTCATAGAATTGATGACCAGCTTTAACTCAGCTTCTTCGAAATCTTCGAACTGAAATTCGCTCCCTTCATCATATCCCGAAGACTTTACCGTTTTCAACCATTTTTTGAAGTGGGTATCTATATTGATCCCTATAAAATTGAATTCAGGATACTTAGCCTGTAGTTCATCCACCCTGTTGTGGATCTTCTTTTGGTGCTTCAGGTTTTTGTTGGACCAAAAGTACAATACCGTAGGTTGGGTCAATGCACTATGTAGGTCTTTCACTGTATTGTCTGTAGTAAGCAACATGAGATTGGGGATGGTATGCCCTGGGGTGAGCTTCATGGTTGCTTCGGCTAGGCGCGCTATTTCTTTCTTATCCCTATCGTGGGTACTGAATTTATTGAATTGCTCCAGAATTATCCGCTCGTTGCTCTCGTCTTCGGCATTTACAAAATACCAGTGTGCATTGGTTCGCAACAAGCTATTTCGAAGGGAATCGTTAGAAACAAGACTGTCGATCAATATGTTTTTATGGTAATTATGAAGGAAACCATTCTGGTTGTAATTCCCTTTGTCCTCATACTTTTCGTAGGCTAGATTGTCCAAATGGTAGTTGAGGAAACGATAGTAAGGATAATAGGTTCTTAAGTGCTCGTTGCCATAATCGATCTTATTTCTGAAACTGTAGAAACTATCGGGAATCTCTATGTTCTCGTTGTATTTTTTCTTTCGGGCATTGGTGGCAATATAGAGCTCCTTTTTAGAATACAAGCCGTAATCGATAGCTGCCTCTATGATCTCTTCAAAACCTTTCGAAAAGGACTTGGAGTTTTTATATTCCTTGTATAAGGCTTCACGACTTTCCCATATAGAATCGAGCTTTGCCTCAAACTCTTCGGGAGGGAGAGTGTTATAGGCCAGCATCCTATTGTTTACATCCTCATTCAATAAAAATAATTCCATCAGGAAGTTGTTTCGGCTCGATCCCCTTCCTGTAAAGGACAGCGACTCGTCGAACTCCATCGTATTTACCCGCAACATCAAACTGTCGTTGGGCTCTACATAAATGGCTTGGTATTCGTTGTGAATGATGAAATAAATACCTGGGTCCAAGTGTTCCAGTTTGTATAAAAAGAAATTGTTCTCGTCCAGTTGTATGGTATCTATAACCTTACGGCTACGCGCAATGAGGATGTGGTCCTTTTTAGGATTAACGATCTCACCACCAATCCAAGCAGTCCCACAAGCGTTGGACTTTTTTTGATTACAGGAAATGGTGCATAGCACAACTAGGGGGAGGAGTAGTATTTTTCTAATCAGATACAAAGTATTTTCGATTCTTGCAGACAAAAATAGTTGTCTTGACTCGTGATAGCTGTTAATTACTAGTTAAAAGATTTTTGAAAGATTCTACAACTTCGGAACCGTTTCGTTTCTTCAATCGCAGTTATTTAGCTAATTTTGCGCAAAATTTTCAGCATATGCTTTCAGTATCCGATTTATCGGTTCAGTTTGGGAAACGGGTTTTGTTCGATGAGGTAAATACCCAATTCGTTCAAGGAAATTGTTATGGAATTATAGGGGCCAATGGAGCAGGGAAGTCTACCTTCCTTAAAATCATTGCCGGAAAACAAGACGCCACCTCGGGTCATGTGCATTTAGAGCCCGGGAAACGGATGTCTGTACTGGAACAGGATCACAATGCTTATGACGAGCATCCTGTACTGGAAACCGTTGTTCGTGGGAATAAGGAACTCTATGCCATAAAATCCCAGATAGATGCGCTCTATGCCGACTATTCGGACGAAAATGCCGAGAAAATCGGCGAGCTTCAGGTTCAATTCGAAGAAATGAACGGATGGAATGCAGATAGCGACGCTGCGGCCTTATTGTCCAATTTGGGGATAAAAGAAGAGTTTCACTATGCCATGATGGGCGATTTGGATGGAAAACAAAAAGTAAGGGTATTGTTGGCCCAAGCGCTTTTTGGAAACCCGGATGTGCTTATCATGGATGAGCCTACCAACGACTTGGACTACGAAACCATTAGCTGGTTGGAAACCTTTTTGGCCAATTACGATAATTGTGTGATTGTGGTATCGCACGACCGTCACTTTTTGGATGCTGTATGTACGCACATTAGCGACATCGATTTCGGTAAGATTAACCATTATAGTGGAAACTACACCTTCTGGTACGAAAGTAGCCAGTTAGCAGCACGACAAAGGGCACAGCAGAACAAGAAAGCTGAAGAGAAGAAGAAGGAATTGGAGGAATTTATCCGTCGTTTTTCTGCCAACGTAGCAAAATCCAAACAAGCTACCAGTAGAAAGAAAATGCTCGAAAAGTTGAAT
>JANQKN010000096.1 GCA_028281065.1 Flavobacteriaceae bacterium
AGTAAAGGCCAATGATGTGGTGCGGGTTTTATTTGCACATCCTCCTTACGAGTTTTTATTGGTGCCCGAAGACATTCCCTTAAATATCGTTTATGAAGATGAAGAGGTTATTGTCGTAAATAAACCTGCTGGAATGGTGGTGCATCCAGGACATGGAAACTATAGTGGGACTTTAATAAATGCCTTGACATTCCATTTCGAAAACTTACCCAATAACAGTAGTGACCGACCAGGCTTGGTACATCGTATTGATAAGGATACCAGCGGGCTTTTGGTTATTGCCAAGACGGAGCATGCCATGACGCATCTTTCCAAGCAGTTTTTCGATAAAACCACAGAGCGTGAATACGTTGCCTTGGTTTGGGGAAATATCGATGAAGACGAAGGAACCATAGAAGGCCATATAGGGCGTCATCCAAAAAACAGGTTGCAGAATACGGTTTTCTTGGACGATGAGGCCGAAAAAGGGAAGCCAGCTGTAACCCACTATAAGGTATTAGAACGGTTGGGGTATGTTACTTTGGTTTCATGCCGATTGGAAACCGGGAGAACCCACCAAATACGGGTGCATATGAAACACATAGGCCATACGCTTTTTAACGACGAACGCTATGGTGGGGAGAAAATCCTGAAAGGGACCACCTTTTCCAAATACAAGCAGTTTGTGGAAAACTGTTTTAAAGTACTACCACGTCAGGCATTGCATGCCCGGACATTGGGCTTTGTACATCCCACTTCTGGGGAGACCCTTCGGTTTGAAGCCCCTGTTCCTGATGATATGGAAGCCTGCCTCGAAAAGTGGCGCAATTATTCCAAACACGCCATGGAATAATTTTTGTCTATTTCGGGATCATTCAAAAAGATCGCCCGCTTTTTTTCACACCACTTTTCTTCTTATTTTTACTGAAAAGTACAACCCATGAAAATCGTTATTTCTCCTGCCAAGTCGTTGGATTTCGAAAAGGAATTGCCCACCGCATTGCATACCGAAGCTTGTTTTTTGTCCGAAGCAGAGCGTCTCAATAAATTACTGAAGAAGAAATCGGCCCGAAGCCTTTCCAAGTTAATGAGCATTTCGGATAACCTGGGTAGGTTGAACTACGAGCGCAACCAGGAATGGAGTTTGCCTTTTACACCCGATAATGCTAGGCCTTCGGTGTATGCTTTTAGTGGTGATGTCTACCGTGGTTTGGATGTTTACACGCTTCCCGAAGCTAAAATTGAACGTTTGCAAAATACCCTTAGGATCATTTCAGGATTGTATGGTGTTTTAAAACCTTTGGATCTTATTCAGCCCTATCGATTGGAAATGGGAACTAAGTTTCCGGTGGGGGTAAAAAAGAACCTTTACGAATTCTGGAAACAAAAAATTACCAAAGCATTGAATGATGAACTGGAAGATGGTGAACTTTTCGTAAACCTAGCCAGCAACGAATATTTTAAGGCTATAGATACAAAGAGTCTTAAAACAGAAGTAATCACTCCGGTTTTTAAAGACCTTAAAAATGGTGAGTACAAAAGCATCATGACCTTTGCCAAATTGGCGAGGGGATATATGACACGTTACATTATAGATACCGATGCCAAAACCCTTGATGATCTTAAAGCATTTAATTATGAAGGCTATGGTTATAGCGAATCCATGTCTTCGGGGAACGAATTGGTATTTATCCGCTAGTGTTTATTCATAGTCATCCATACCCTCCCTACATTCCAGAAGGAACTACAAAGCTTATCGTGGGTACTTTACCACCACCTCGGTTTACTCTAGGCCGATTTAAAGAAGGCGATGTTAACTTTTGCTATGGCAGTAGGGACGGCCAGCTTTGGCGTATTTTGGACCGTATTTATAATTTGGGCCTCCTTTATGAGACTACCCAAAAGGCTATCGATCAACGCAAGCAATTTTTGCAAGCCCAGAATTTGGGCATCTGCGATATCGTAAATGTTGCCAGACGGGATAAAATAGATGCCAGTGATTTGGGGATGCAACAGGTGGAGTTAAGGGATTTGGTTCAGATTCTAAGTGAACACCCTTCTGTGACTACCCTTTTGTTTATGGGTGGCAATAGCAAGAATGGCCCTGAATATTTTTTCAGAAGATTGCTTAAGGGTTATGGGTTGTCTTTGGAAGTGGTTTCTTCAGTCGTGCCTAGGGAGCATCGTTTTAAGCTGCCCAATTCCGAAAGGGTTATAGAAACTGTTTCTCTAACAGCTCCCAGCGGAGCAGCCAATAGGGCAGTAGGTAGTCTGCCTTTGTATAAAGAACTAAAAACAAAAAACCCTAAAATGAATACGATCGATTTTAGGGTTCTTCAGTATAAAAAATTCTTTCTGTCTTAAGGCTCGAAGGTGAATATTTCCAAGGGTGCGTTGTTGCTAACCACTACGAAATGCTCTTTGCCATTAACAGTAAGATCGATAATGTCTTTGGAGTCACTGTCAATAAATGGATCGTATTCTTTGGAAATGGCAAATCCACCTTTCCCATCACCCAACAACACATAGCCATAGTTACTGTCATAGCGTATGGTTTCCACCTCGGCATCATAAATAGCGCCAATTCCCATGATGTCCATGTGTCCATCACCATTAAAATCTTTGGAAATAAAACTAAGGGTAGGGCCTATTTGTGCTTCATTGGGCAATTTCTTGATTTCGAAAGCACCGTTGCCTTTGTTTTCCATATAAACGGTTTCAAACTGATAGGCCGTTAATTGGAATGCATCCTTTAGTTCGTCCTCACCGTAGATGTCTTTCATTTCAAGACTGGCAAACTCCTTATATGTTTTAATCTTGTCCAATAGGAAAGGGTTCTGTTCACTACTGCATTCTTTTCCACGAACGGGTACTAATTTCCCTTGGTTTATTTTACTCAGGGCTACATCGAAACTTCCATTGTCGTCAAAGTCTTTTCCATAGATGTATATGGGCTTGTCTTTCTTGGGCTGGAATTTATTGTTCTTCCCTATGTTTCCAATTACGTAGTCCATATCGCCATCACCATCGAAATCTTCTTCAAGTGCACTAAACCACCAGCCTTCGGTTTTGTCCAAACCTGTAATGTTTTCGGCTTTGGCAAAACTTCCATTGTTGTTGTTAAAAAAGGTAGGTTGCATCCACTCACCAACTAACAACAGGTCTAAGTCGTTATCACCATCGTAATCCGTAAAGAGGGATTGGGACACCATTCCAATTTCCGATAGTGTGTTGTTTTCTGAAGTGATATCTGTAAAGGTTCCGTTTTCGTTTTTCAGCAAATAGGAGGAAGGCGGTTTGGGGTACTCAGCTGGAATTACATTTCCACCCACGAAGAGGTCAAGATCGCCATCCTTATCGAAATCCCCGGCAGATACTGCTTTTCCAGATGTAAGCATCTTGGGCAATGCCTGTTCGTTTTTACTGAAATTTCCTTTTCCGTCATTTATATACAAGCGATCCTGTAATAGAGGGCTGTCTTTCTGAAGATCATAACCAGCACTTACTACATACAGATCCATGTCTTGATCCCCATCGGCATCGAAGAAAATTGCATTGGCGTCTTCATATTTCGCTTCTTTGTTCCACAAGCTTTCGTTTTGAAGCGAAAAAGTACCGTCGGGTTTTTGAATATAAAGTGCAGCAGCAGCTCCACTGGCATTACCCACAAAGAAGTCCTCAAGACCATCACCGTTTATGTCGGCAGCGGCCATTTTGGTTCCCTTAGTAGATTGTTTTTGTGGAATGAGTAGCTGAAGACTGTAATCGTCGAAATTGTTTTCTTGGTGTTGGTAGTTGATTCCTAAATCTTCAGATGAAATGCTATTCTTCATTTTGCTCGCGGCAGCATAAGGAGAAGCAGCTGTGGTAGCTTGTGCATAATCGATAACCAGCTTTTGATTGGGTTCTGGGTTTTCCACCTTGGATACTTTTCCATCGGGCCATTCCACGATCACGGACTTTATGGTTCCGCCATCTTTTAGTCCATAATTGAGTATGTTGGAAACACTGGACTGAAATCCTCTGGATAAGTACAGTTTTTGGAATTGTGTGTCTTTTTCATTTTCAAGATATACCGAAGCTCCAATCCCCAGGGTGTTCTTTTCAGGTCCTTTTAATTCTATCTGTAGGTAGTTTTCGTTGGCATTGTTACGGTAGAGGCCTATTTCATCGTTTACGTTGTTTACAATCAAATCCAGATCCCCGTCATTGTCAAAGTCGGCATAGGCAGCTCCGTTGGAGAAGCTGGGGTCTTCCAACCCCCATTCCTTAATGACTTTGGTAAAGCTTAAATCACCATTGTTTCGGTAGATGTAATTGTCCAGTTTTTGGGAGGGCATTAATGCAATAACAGCGTCCAAAGTCATGGATTCGCCCCTTGCGTTTCGTTCCCGCAACTCAATTCTAAAGTCTTGGTTGTTGTAATCTTTGTATACTCCGTTGGAGATAAAGATGTCTTTAAGTCCGTCATTATCGAAATCGGCCAATAGAGGTGCCCAGCTCCAATCGGTTTTTACCACCCCACTTAGTTGGGCGGTTTCCTTAAACTTTCCATTACCTGTATTGTAGTGCAGCATATTGGCCATATAGGCATGGTGGTAACCAATCTGTACCAAAGTCATAAAGTTTTCGGTACTCATGGAAGCCATGTTTTCCTTACTACGTGCATAGTTTTCGGCCAGCATGTCTACAGTAATGAGATCGGGATTAAGATCGTTGTCCAAATCGGCGTAGTCACTTCCCATGCTATTGAATGAAATATGGTTGATCCGTGTATTGATTTCATTTTTAAAGGTTCCGTCCTTTTGGTTTACATATAGGATATCAGGTTCCAAAAAGTCGTTGGATACATAGATGTCGTCCCAGCCATCGTTATTAAAATCACCGACAGCTCCTCCCAGTCCCCAAGCTTTGTTGTAAAGTCCTGCTGTGGCAGTAACCTTGGTAAAACGGTTTCCGTCGTTGCGATACAATTGGTCGCTGGTTACTTCTTCGATCTGCCGTTGCATTTCGCCACTAATGGTAGTGTTGTTTTTAAAATCGTATCGGTAGTTCAGTACATAAAGGTCCAGATCCCCATCTTTATCATAATCCAATTGGAAGGCTTGTGTGGTATATCCGGGATCGTCAACGCCCCATTTTTTGCCTTCTTCCTTAAAGGTTCCATCCCCTTGGTTTACGAAAAGTTTGTTGCGTCTTTTGTTGTTGTCGTTAAAAGACCCTGCTTTCGATACATAGAGGTCGAGCCAACCATCGTTGTTCACATCCAGAAAAAGGGCTCCGGTGGCAAAGCCATCATAATCTTCAGTTTTTGAAGCAGTTGTGATGTCTTCGAACTGAAAATTACCTTTGTTTTTATACAGTTTGTTGGGGCCAAAATTGGATACTAGATATACGTCTTCCAAACCGTCTTTATCCACATCGCCAACGGCAACCCCACCACCTGCATAAATGTAGGGGTAGTTTAGGAAGTTGAATTCCATGGTTTCTACGGTAACATTTTTAAAACGGATGTTGGATTCCGCACTTTGTACTTTACTGAATAGTGTTGAGGCACCATCCGTGTAACCACCGTCTTTACTTGCGGTTTCCTTATCGGAGCAAGAAATAACAAAGGCAGATATGGCTATATAAAAAACTACTTTTTTCATTAGGGAGTATAATGGTGTTTACTTACAAATATATAAAAGTTTGACGCTATTTGAGCGGTTGAATTTCATCTGCCAAAATAAGTATTTCGTCGATCTTTGCAACGTACCTAAATTTATTTTTTCACAATCTATTTATTTTTCATACTTTAACCAATTATTAACTAATATTGATTAATCTAAATTAAATTCTTTATGAGAAAAATTACGTTAACCTTGCTAGCGTTTTTTGTCACCTGTTGCTTGTGGCAAGTCAACGCGCAAACTACCGAGTGTGGTAATGCACCATTGCTTATCCCGGCTGCGGGAACGAGCGGTGCCATGGACCCCTCTACAGCGACTGTTTCTGAAGCAGGACTGATTGGAACCCATTGGACACTTGATGACATTACCGTTAATATTGATCATACGTTCGCTTCGGATATCGAAATGACATTAACATCCCCTGCTGGGACGGTGTTGAATGTAATGTTCGATGATGGAGGATCTGATGGTCTTGACACTGCTGCAGATTTAGTGTTCAACGACGGGTCTACAAACAACCCAGACGATTGGAATGGAGGAGCACCTCCAGCCGATATGTTCCCAGAAGGTGGATTGTTCAACACTGTATTCGCAGGTGAATCTGTATCTGGAGACTGGGTATTGAATATCAATGACGATGCAGGAGGTGATACTGGAAACATGAACAGCTACTGTATTACGTTCAGTCCAATCACCATTCCAGTAAACGAATGTGGTAATGCACCATTGCTCATCCCAGCTGCGGGAACCAGTGGAGCTATGGACCCATCTACCGCTACCGTTACCGATAGTGGAATAATAGGGGGGAATGCTACCTTAAATAATATTATGGTAAACATAGACCATACGTTTGCTTCCGATATTGAAATGACATTAACATCCCCTGCCGGAACGGTGGTGAATGTAATGTTCGATGATGGAGGTTCTGACGGTCTTGATACTGCTGCTACCCTTACTTTTAATGATAGCTCAACAAACAACCCAGACGATTGGAATGGAGGAGCACCTCCAGCCGATATGTTCCCAGAAGGTGGATTGTTCAACACTGTATTTGCAGGTGAAGACATCGCTGGAAACTGGGTATTGAATATCAATGACGATGCAGGTGGAGATACAGGAAACATGAACAGTTTCTGTATCGACTTTACCACTACAGCTCCTTTGGGAGATCCACCAATGATGACCTGTCCAACAGATATTACTACAACAGCTAGTCCTAACACTTGTGGGGCCGTAGTTGGATTCCCACCACCATTGGTAGTGGATCCTGACGGTGACTTGGATACCGTGGTACAGACCATGGGACCACCGAGTGGATCTTTATTCCCTGTAGGGACTACCTTAATAGAATTTACTGCAACCGACTTAGCAGGTAACAGTGCAACCTGTACCTTTAATATTACGGTAACCGACGACGAAGCGCCGATGGCAGTTTGTCAAGACATTACTGTAGATCTAGACGCTAACGGTGAGTATGTATTGGATCCAACCGAAATCGATGGTGGAAGTACAGATAACTGTGCTATTGCATCCTTGGAGTTCTTGGTGACCGGTGCCCCTGCAACCGCAGACGGAAACGTACCGTTAACCATTCCAGCCGGTGCACCAACAACCACTGCAGGTTTCATGGACCCATCTACTGCTTCAGTAGCTGACTCCGGTATCATCGGGGTGGATTACTCCTTCACCGAT
>JANQKN010000104.1 GCA_028281065.1 Flavobacteriaceae bacterium
AAAGAAGAAGCAACCATCCCTACCTTTTATTATTAGGTAAGTTGTTTTATTTCTTGAAACTGACATTGCATCAAGAGATGGTTTAAAATGAAGCCAGAAAAAAGACACAGGATTTCGGTTTTAATTACAAGAACGGTTCTATAAAACAACGGGTTTTTTCCTGCATTGATTTTGTATAAAACTTCTAAAGGATTCATTTACAAAATTTTATTGAAAAGCTCTTGCGGTAAAACCCTCATAGCGCACAGGATTTTCCCTATTTTTTAATTAATAAAGTGTTAAAACCCCTTTGTTTTTCCTATTTTGAAGCACTTATTAACCTAAAACTTCTTAATTATGTCGAAACCTAAAAATTGTATTTCGGTTCAGGATGCAAAGGATTTGCAATCTAATTGGATGTCTACCAGAGCGGTAAACATCGAAAGATCTGGAAACCAACAAGACACATGTTCAGTTACCTTCAATATTGATGATTTGGAGGAGTACATTGGTTATGTTCGTGAACAATCTGAAAAACAAGGAATAAAGGAACCGGGGATTCGGGTGTACTTTGCAGCTTACAATGATGAAAAGTCAGATCGGGCTACTGTATTTTTCTGCCCGACAGAAAGTGAGGATGGTGATTCCGATAACAACTATGAAATAGATCCCTTTAACCTTGGAGGTGGAGGTTGGCCTCCAAGATCGTATTAAGTGGAGCTATTAGATTTTTTAATATATGCAGTTCCAGTATATGTGCTGGAGATCATAGCAATGGTGGCAGGGATTTTTTATTTAAAAAAAGTTCCTGCTCCTTCGTTTGCGGACAAGCTATTGGTGAGGTTCTTGGTGTTTGTGGTGATTTTGGAAATAGTTGCTATCTATGCAGCGATTGGTTACTTTTCGAAATACGAATACTTTTCTTTTATAGAACATACCCAGATTAAACGAAATGTATGGTTGTATAATATTTACATACCCGTAAATGCAGTTTTTATTACCTACTATTTTGCAATTCAACTAAAACGAAAGAACATAGTAAAAAAAGCCCTAATCGTATCGGCGTTTTATATTTTAGGCGCTATTCTGGATAATTGGGTTAGCGGTAATTTTTTTGAAGTCTATTCCCCTTTTTCCCAAATGGGAGGTTGCTTATTGATTCTAACATCGGTAATTCTTTACTTTTTTGAAATGTTACGAAGTGACTTGATTTTGAATATGAAGAAAACCCTTCCTTTTTACATTGCCGTAGGAGTGTTTTTCTTTCAACTGTGCACGACCCCCATCTTTTTGCTTTCAAATTATTTTAGCACAAGCTCAGGCAATCTTCTATTTATTGAATTACAAATAAACGTAGTTCTTTTTGCCAATATTTTTATGTATTCTTGTTTCATCCTAGGATTTATAATATGCTCAAAAAAGAAGAAATACTCCTAATTATATATTTCATCATTGTCATCTTTTTTCTGGCAGCCTTTGTGGTGATTTTCTTTATGGCTTTCCAGCGAAGGAAGAATCGGCTACTCATGGAAAAGTACGAGGCGCAGCAGCGTTTCCAACAGGAATTGGCCAGTTCACGCCTGGAAATCCAAGAGCAGACCTTTAAGAACATCGCTTGGGAACTGCACGATAACGTGGGGCAGTTGCTATCGGTGGCTAACTTACAGCTCAATATGCTTATGACGGCTCCCGTGGATACGCTTCGCGATCAGATTTCGGATACCAAGGATGTGATCGTGGCTACGGTAGAGGAAGTACGTTCCCTTTCCAAAACATTGAATACCGAAGTGGTGCTCAACAACGGTTTGGTAGAATCGGTAAAAACCGAACTGGAACGCTTTAACCGTCTTAACTTCTTGCATGCCGATCTTAAAATAGACGGGGAGGAGACGATCATGAAGAAAGAAGACGAGATCATTATTTTTAGGATACTCCAAGAATTCTTTTCCAATGTAATAAAACACGCCAAGGCTAATAAATTATTCGTACATTTAGACTACCATAAAAACCAATTGAATATTGTCGCTGAGGACGACGGAGAAGGGTTCGATACAAAACAAAAAAGTGGGAATTCCGGGCTTCAGAATATGAAGAGCCGGGCTTCTTTATTAGGAGCTAACCTAAACCTATCTTCGCAGCCAGGCGATGGCACAAAACTACAACTGACCTATCCATATCCCATCTATGAGTAATTCAAAAAATTATACATTGGCTATTGTGGACGACCACTTGCTTTTTGCGAGTTCGTTGGAAAAGCTCATTAACACCTTCCCGGAGTTTCAGGTGCTTTTTAAGGCCCGTCATGGACAGGAAATGCAAAAGGAATTGGAAAAATGCGGAAAACTACCCGATCTCATCCTTTTGGATATCAACATGCCCGTAATGAATGGCTTCGAAACCGTGGAATGGCTTACTGCCAATCATCCAAAAACCAAAGTCTTGGCCCTATCGGTAGAAGATAACGAAGGGATCATATTAAAAATGATTCGCGGGGGTGCCAAAGGTTATTTCCTTAAGGACATACATCCCGACGATCTTAAATTTGCCCTATTGGAAGTAATGGATAAAGGGTACTATTATTCTGAAAGAGTTACCTCTACCATGGTAAATGCTCTACAACCCGGAGGCAAGGAACCCATGGTGAAGTTACGTGAAAACGAGCTTAGGTTCTTGCAATTGGCCTGTAGTGAAATGACCTACAAAGAAGTTGCAGATGTTATGAACCTGAGTCCAAAAACCATAGATGGCTATCGACAAGAGCTTTTCAATAAATTGGGGATCAAAAACAGGGTTGGGTTGGTGATTTACGCCTTAAAAAACCACCTAATAGAGCTTTAAAGACAAGCGTTCCAGATTACTTCATCAGGCGGCGGCGCTACGATTACCATTTCTTCTTTTTTTACAGGATGTACAAAAACCAGTTTTCTGGCGTGTAGGTGAATGCTTCCATCGCTGTTGCTTCTATCGTATCCATATTTTAGATCGCCTTTAATAGGGGAACCTATATACGAAAGTTGCGATCGTATTTGGTGGTGCCTTCCGGTTTCCAGGTCTACTTCCAGCAAAAAATAGCGTTTCAGTTCCTTTATTATCCTATAGCTAAGGATAGATCGCTTACTGTCTGGAACTTCCTTTTCGTAGGCATACGACTTGTTTTGCTTGGGATTACGTTTCAGGAAATGGATCAGCCGATCATTGGGTTTGGAAGGTGGATTCTTAACCACCGCCCAATAAGTCTTGCGTGCTTCCCTTTCCGAAAAAATCTTGTTGAGTCTGGTAAGGGCTTTACTTGTACGGGCAAAGACCACAATCCCGCTCGTAGGACGATCCAATCTGTGTACCACTCCCAGGAATACGGCGCCGGGTTTTTGGTATTTATGGGCAATGTATTGTTTGGCAATTTCAGACAAAGGAAGATCACCGGTTTTATCCCCCTGTACAATATCGCCAGGACGCTTATTTACGATAAGTAAGTGATTGTCCTCATAAAGGACCTCTAGTGTGTCTCTGGTACTGTGCAAATTAATACTGTTCCTTCTCGTTGGGGAATTCCCCACTTTTTACATCTTCGCTGTATTTGGAAAAAGCTTGGGTCATTTCAGAATAGAGATCCAAGTAACGTCTCAAGAATCTAGGGTTGAACTCATGGGTCATACCCAACATATCGTGGGTAACCAAAACCTGACCATCAACACCTCCACCAGCTCCAATACCAATAATAGGAATCGTTAAGCTTTTGGCTACCTCTTTGGCCAATTTAGCAGGAACCTTTTCCAATACGATGGCAAAACAACCACATTTTTCAAGCAGAAGGGCATCTTCCCTAAGTTTGTCGGCTTCTTCCTGTTCTTTGGCCCGCACCGTATAGGTTCCAAATTTATAGATGGATTGGGGGGTGAGTCCCAAATGCCCCATCACGGGAATCCCGGCATTCAGGATTCTCTTTACACTTTCCTTTATTTCTTTTCCACCCTCTACCTTTACGGCATGGGCGCCGCTTTCTTTCATAATCCTAATAGCAGATCGCAGGGCTTCCTTGGGGTCACTCTGGTAGCTTCCAAAGGGAATATCTACGACAACAAGGCTCCTGTCGATTCCACGGATAACAGAAGAAGCATGGTAGATCATCTGGTCCAAGGTAATGGGCAGGGTTGTTTCGTGACCTGCCATGACGTTGGAGGCAGAATCCCCGACAAGGATTACATCGACCCCAGCACCGTCTACAATTTTTGCCATGGTATAATCATAGGCTGTTAGCATGGAGATTTTTTCTCCATTTTGCTTCATATCGACCAAGGTCTTTGTCGTAATTCGTTTGTATTCTTTTTTGGCTATAGACATAGTGTAACAAATTGTGCGGTAAAAATACTTATTTTTGATTGCAATCTTAATTTAAAATCGAATGAAGCGGATTCTTTTCTTACTGTGTTTAAGCATTTCCTTTTCTGGATTTGCACAAAATGATTTTTCCGAAGCTGATGCAAAACAACTTATAGATACTTTTTTCGAAGGGTTCCACAAAGGGGATACTACCCTAATGCGTACTACCCTTATGAAAGAGGTAACCCTACAAACAGCCTACAGCAATAAAGAAGGGGAGGCAAAACTCAATACGGGTTCCCTGGACAAATTGTTGGATGCCATTGCCAATAGACCCGCGGAGCAAAAATGGGATGAGCGTTTGTTGGATTACAAAGTATCCATAGACGGAAACTTGGCCCACGTCTGGACTCCCTACGAGTTTTGGGTAAATGGTAATTTTAGCCACTGTGGTGCCAATGCCTTTACGTTGGTCAAGACCGACGATGGATGGAAAATTACACACCTTATAGACTCTAGAAGACGTTCTACGTGTAACCAATAATTAGGTAGGAGTACGTTAACAGTCGGACAGGCCAACATTGACGGCCAATCCGCCTTCACTAGTTTCCTTATACTTGGTATTCATATCCAGTGCGGTTTCCCACATGGTAGAAATCACCTTATCCAAAGAAACCTTGGCTTGCGATGGATCCCCGTCCAAGGCCATCTCACAGGCATTGATGGCCTTTATGGCCCCCATAGCATTGCGCTCGATACAAGGAACCTGTACCAATCCACCAATAGGGTCACAGGTTAATCCCAAGTGGTGCTCCATAGCAATTTCGGCAGCCATCAGTACCTGATCGGGAGAGCCTCCCATAAGCTCGGTTAAAGCACCAGCCGCCATAGCGGACGACACCCCGATTTCTGCTTGGCAGCCGCCCATCGCTGCAGAGATGGTTGCTCCTTTTTTAAACAAACTGCCTATTTCACCTGCTACAAGCAGGAACTTTCGGATGTCTTCAAAATCCCCGTCGTGGTTTTCTATCACCAAATAGTACATAAGTACAGCAGGTATCACCCCTGCACTTCCGTTGGTGGGGGCCGTTACCACCCTACCCAGGGAAGCATTCACTTCGTTTACCGCGAGGGCAAAACAAGAAACCCACTTTAGGATCTGTCGGAATTTTACCTCCGTATCGCGTATGGCATGTATCCATTCGTACTTATCGGAATAAGGCGTAGTGCCTTTTAGGTTTTGATGTTTGTCGTACGCCCGTCTCCTCACATTAAGTCCGCCCGGGAGTGTTCCTTCAGTATGACACCCTACATACATGGAATCCAACATAACATCCCACACATCCCGTAGTTTTTGGTTGATTTCTTTTTCAGCACAAAGGGATTTTTCGTTTTCCAACACAATCTGGCTGATCGACTTTCCCTGCGAAGCACAGTGCATCAGTAATTCTTCACCCGTTTGAATTGGGAAAGGGAATTCGGAGAACTTTTCCTTTTGCTCTTTGGCAATCCGTCTTTCCTCCTGTACCACAAAGCCTCCACCAATGGAGTAGTAGGTGCGGCTTTCGGTCGTTCCGTTGGAAAGGGTAGCCGTAAAGGTCATTCCGTTGGGGTGGAAGTCCAAAAAGGTACGATGGAACTGAATATTTTCTAAAATGGTAAATGGAACAGAAACTGCCCCTCCAAAATTTAAAGTGCCCGTTTCTTCGATGGAATCGATCGTTTTCTGAATGTTTTCAATAGGGAAGGTGACAGGATCGTACCCACACAAGCCTAAAACCACGGCGATGTCGGTTGCGTGTCCTTTGCCCGTTAGCGAAAGGGAACCGTAGAGGTCCACATGAACCGACTGTACGCTTTCGATCTGTTCGTTACGTTGTAACCGATCGATCCACCGCAAAGCAGCCCGCCAAGGGCCAAGGGTATGGGAGCTCGAAGGTCCCACCCCGATTTTTAGCATATCGAAAACACTGATGCTTTCCATAGGTTGGTTTTTGCGAAGCAAATGTAGTTGTTCTTTTGTTATCTACACATGAAATTATTTTGGAATATTTCCATATTATATTTGGAATATTTCCATATATTTGTCTCATGGATTCCCCCACGTATGGAAAAATACAGCAAACGAGCGATCGCCATGCTCCAGAAGTCTCGAAACAAACGGGATTTCCCAGTGCTGCGACCCATTATATGGAGATGCCCATCGATTTGCACAAAGAGTTGGCCATTCATAAAGATGCCACCTTTTATATTAGGGTAGATGGAGACCAATGGAAGCAGCACCGTATATTTCATAATGACGTACTGATTGTGGACCGTTCCCTTCAATCCAGGTTTGGGGATTTGGGCTTGGTCGTACAGGATGGGGAATTTAAAGCAATGCGGATTGGGTTTGGAGAAGAGGAGGAATACGTTCTTTGGGGAATTATTACCTATATAATACACTATGCGAGATGATTGCTATGGTCGATTGCAATAGTTTTTATGCCTCTTGCGAGCAGGTATTCCGACCCGACCTTTGGGGGAAACCCGTGGTCGTGCTGAGTAATAATGATGGTTGTGTAATTGCAGCCAACAAAGAGGCCAAGCAGCTAACGCACATTCCTATGTTCGAGGCAGTGTATAAAATAAAGCACATTCTCGAAAAGAATAAGGTAACGTTCTTTTCGTCCAATTATACCCTGTATGGAGAAATGTCCCAACGGGTAATGAACATCTTGGGTACTTTCTCTCCCAATGTGGAAGTGTACAGTATCGATGAGGCCTTTTTGGATGTAGACGGTATGGCGCATTTGGATCTAAGGGCGTATGGATTTCGAATTAAAGAAAAGATTTTTAGGTATACCGGACTCCCGGTGGGAGTAGGGATCGCACCTACTAAGGTGTTGGCTAAGTTGGCTAATCGTTTGGCGAAGAAACAGGAAGGACATGATCAGGTGTATATAATGGATACTGAAGAGAAGCGTCTGGCAGCCTTACAATGGGCCAAGATAGGCGACATATGGGGCATTGGAAGAAATCATGTAAGACGTTTAAACGCTATAGGGATATATAAAGCTATCGACTTTGTAAAATTGCCCTTGGCTTGGGTGCGTAAAGAAATGACGGTGGTTGGGGAGAGACTCTGGAGAGAGCTTAGGGGAGAGCCTTGTCTGGAGTTTACCACCGTCCCCAAGCCTAAAAAAGCCATTGGAACCGCTAAGTCGTTTGGTCAAAAGTTGCCAGATTTGGAGCGGATAGAAGAAGCCTGTGCCTATTACATCAGTGAGGTGGCAGAAGTGCTTCGGGCCCAGAAATCCTGTGCTACCTACGTGCAGGTGTTTATTGTTACCAATTACCACAGTAAGGTAGACAAGCAGTATTCCAAGAGCAAGACAGTTAAGATGCCCATACCTACCAACGATACATTCGCTCTGATCTCCGAAGCCCGAAAGGCATTGCACCATATTTACAAACCGGGCTACCGTTATAAAAAAGTAGGTGTAAACCTTACGGGGATCATTCCCCAGGAATACGTACAAGGGAATTTGTTTCAGCAATTGCCTGAAACCAGCAAAAAAGAGCTCATACGGACTTTTGACAGATTGAACATTAAGTTCGGGAAATCTTCGGTGGCTTCGGGGATGATTGGCACCCGCATCGAAGAATGGGAATTGATAAAGCGAGAGCGCAGTCCACGCTATACCACACAGTGGAGGGAATTATTAAAAATTGGTAGATCGGGGTAGAGGAGTTCCCGATGGCCATGCACGGCGCAGCAAGTATTTAGGTTAATAAGATTGTTGTAGCTTAAACGAACGGCGCTTTCGTTACGAAAGCGCCGTTTTTATGTGCTTATTATAAAAGCACTTCATTAGCCATTCAATCCACTATCAACATGAATTAGGTAAATATCCATAATTCCAAAAGCGGAAGGGTATATAATTATAATTAACGACTCTTCTTTTGTAAAGTAAGACTGGGGCAAGTCATAGCGTGCGACACAAAAACTGACACCCTGTCATACAAACCCTGTTGGCACATTCCTTGACATGGTGTGGACGTAAATATTTTAGAACACTTAAAAACACACTATACACATGAGTAAGATTATTGGAATCGATTTAGGGACAACCAACTCTTGCGTTTCGGTAATGGAAGGTAGCGAACCTACCGTGATCCCAAATGCGGAAGGGAAACGAACCACGCCTTCTGTCATCGCTTTTGTAGAAGACGGTGAGATTAAAGTAGGGGATCCTGCCAAGCGACAAGCGGTGACCAACCCTACCAAGACCATTGCTTCTATCAAGCGATTCATGGGAAATAAATTTTCGGAATCTGCCAAGGAAGCAGAACGTGCCGCTTATAAAGTGGTAAAAGGGGACAACAACACACCTCGCGTAGATATCGACGGTCGTTTGTACACCCCACAGGAATTGAGTGCCATGATCCTTCAGAAAATGAAGAAAACGGCAGAGGATTACCTAGGGCAAGATGTAACCCGTGCAGTAATTACTGTTCCTGCTTATTTTAACGACAGTCAGCGTCAAGCCACCAAAGAAGCGGGTGAGATTGCTGGACTTACTGTAGAAAGAATTATTAACGAGCCTACGGCTGCAGCCTTGGCTTACGGATTGGACAAAAAAGACACCGATCAGAAAATCGTTGTTTTCGACTTTGGAGGAGGAACTCACGATGTTTCCATCCTGGAATTGGGAGACGGCGTATTCGAAGTATTGGCAACCGATGGGGATACCCATTTAGGAGGTGACGATGTAGATGCCAAAATCATCAACTGGTTAGCGGACGAATTCGAGCAAGAAGAGTCCATGGACCTTCGTAAAGATCCTATGGCATTGCAACGATTGAAAGAAGCTGCAGAGAAAGCCAAGATCGAATTGTCTTCTTCTACCCAGACCGAAATCAATTTGCCATACATCACGGCTACTGCTAGTGGACCTAAGCACTTGGTGAAAACCATGAGCCGTGCGAAGTTCGAGCAATTGATCGACGATTTGGTAAAACGTACCATCGAGCCTTGCCAAACTGCATTGAAAAATGCTGGATTAAAGACAAGCGATATCGACGAGATTATTTTGGTAGGGGGATCTACCCGTATTCCTGCTGTACAGGAAGCTGTGGAGAAGTTCTTCGGAAAAGCACCTAGCAAAGGAGTAAACCCAGATGAGGTAGTAGCTGTTGGAGCTGCCATCCAAGGAGGGGTATTGACAGGTGATGTAAAAGACGTATTGCTATTGGATGTTACGCCACTTTCTTTAGGTATTGAAACCATGGGAAGCGTAATGACCAAATTGATCGATGCGAATACCACCATTCCTACTAAGAAGAGCCAGGTATTCTCCACTGCGGCAGACAATCAGCCTAGTGTAGAGATCCACGTACTACAGGGAGAGCGTCCTATGGCAGGGGATAACAAGACCATTGGTCGTTTCCACTTAGATGGAATTCCACCAGCACCAAGAGGAGTACCTCAAATTGAAGTAACCTTCGATATCGATGCCAACGGTATCATTAAAGTAAGTGCTACCGATAAAGCGACTGGTAAATCCCAAGACATCCGTATCGAGGCTTCTTCTGGTTTGACCGATGAAGAAATCGAAAAGATGAAGGCAGAAGCTGAAGCCAATGCTGAAGCGGATAAGGCTGCGAAGGAAAAGGCCGATAAGATCAACGAAGCCGATGCGATGATTTTCCAAACTGAAAAACAATTAAAAGAGTTTGGGGATAAGCTTTCCGATGACAAGAAAGCGCCAATCGAAGCTGCTTTGGAAGATTTGAAAAAAGCTTACGAAACCAAGGAGGTAGAGACTATCCAGCCTGCGTTGGATAAGATCAACGAAGCTTGGAAAGTAGCTTCCGAGGACTTGTACAAAGCCCAAGCCGAAGCCCAACAGAACGGAGCCCCTGGCCCTGATGCCGGAGCCGGTGCTCAAGGCGGAAGCGACGAGAGCAGCGACGTTGAAGACGTAGATTCTGAGGAAGTGAAGTAATCACTTTTACTATATAAGACAAAACCCCGATGGATTCCATCGGGGTTTTTTGTTTGTAAA
>JANQKN010000107.1 GCA_028281065.1 Flavobacteriaceae bacterium
GATATGAGCGAATACCAAGAGCGTCACAGTGTGAGTCGCTTGGTCGGAGCGCCTCCAGGGTATGTGGGTTACGACGAAGGCGGACAGCTTACCGAGGCCGTTAGAAGGAAGCCCTATTCTGTGGTTTTGTTGGACGAAATTGAAAAAGCGCACCCAGATACTTTCAATATTTTGTTACAAGTACTGGATGAAGGACGACTAACAGATAATAAAGGGCGGATTGCCGATTTTAAAAACACCATTATTATCATGACCAGTAACATGGGGAGCCATATCATACAGGAGAAGTTCGAGACTATGAAGGATATGGAAACGTCCATGGAAGCTGCCAAGGTAGAAGTGTTGGGCTTATTGAAGCAAACGGTACGCCCCGAGTTTTTGAACCGTATAGACGACATCATCATGTTTACGCCCCTGTCTAAAGTAGACATAAAGAGCATTGTAGGATTGCAACTAAAGGGAGTAACCAAGATGTTGGCGAAACAAAGCATTACGCTAGATGCTACCGAAGAAGCAATTCTGTATCTAGCCGAAAAAGGATTCGATCCTCAATATGGGGCACGTCCTGTAAAAAGGGTCATACAACGGGAAGTGTTGAACGCACTTTCCAAGGAAATCCTATCAGGAAAAGTGACTACAGATAGTATTATCCTTTTGGATAGTTTTGACGATACCCTAGTATTCAGGAATCAGTCCGATTTGGTAAGTAATTAGATGGGTTGAGGGTTACCCGCTAGAGCTATCGACTCTAAAAACCCTCATATTTGGTTGGTTGACCACCCGGAATCCTAAGACTCTGGGTGGTTTTTTTATGAAATGCTTTTAGTACTTTCGCATCATGGTGCAACGCTTTTTAATCATCATGGTGCTCTTGGGGACTTTGGCAAGTTGCAAACAAACCCCCGAACCCATTGCCGACAGCCGTAGGAGCGATTATGCGCTATACGATACACAGGGTGGTTTTCATCGTTTTTCCAGGTACAATGACAGCAAAGGCATCGTGTTGTACGTTCAGGGGAATGGATGCCCTATTGTAAGGAATGGCCTAACCGATTTTAATGAAATCGTAGCCGAATTTGGGGATTCTTTCTCCTTTTTCATGCTCAACCCCAATGTTCAGGATGGTAAGGAGGCCATTCAGAAGGAAGCTGAGGACTTTCAGTTTAAGGTACCCGTACTTTTGGATTCCAATCAGGTACTGACCGATGTGTTAAACATCAATTCCACTGCAGAAACTATCGTATTGCACCCTATTACCCGGGAAGTACTGTATCGCGGCCCCATTAACAACCGATTGGATTTTGAAGGACAAAAAAGTGTTCCTACTGAAACCTACTTAAAAGATGCGCTTACTTCGTTGTTGAATGAACAGTCCATTACCGAACGCTATAGGGTAACCAAAGGTTGTAAGGTGACCCGTCTTTCCAAAACACAACAAGAAGACTCCCTAACGTTTACCAAGGATATTGCGCCTATTCTACAAAACCACTGTGTCCGTTGTCATAAGGATGGAGGAATTGCCCCTTGGCAAATGAAGGACTACCCTACCATTGTGGGTTGGTCCGAAATGATCAAGGAAGTTCTGTGGAGTAAACGGATGCCTCCATGGAAAGCGGATCCTACCATTGGGGAATTCAGTAATAGTTTTGCTTTGCCCGATTCGCAAGCCCGAAAAATCATACGATGGATAGAAACGGGGATGAAAAAAGGACCTGGTGAGGATCCTCTGTCTCAATTAGAAAAAGATACTTTGGACTGGCCCAAGGGAATCCCCGATAAAATCGTTACCCTAAAAAAGGAACAAATCCCTGCCACTGGTGTAATTCCCTATCGCTATCAACAGTTTTCGTTGGACTTGGATCACGATGTTTGGATAAGTGGTATAGCCATGAAACCCGGGAATCCCAAGGTGGTGCATCATTTTGTGATTGCCGAAACAGGCGGAAACCAGGAAAGCCTTATTGTAAACCGCCCTCCTACACCGTGGATCGATAATTACGTAGCTGTGGGGACCGGTGGGGACGAAACCACCATCTTTCCAGAAGGCACAGGGGTTTATTTGCCCAAAGGAAGTACGTTGAGCATACAGATTCATTATACCACAACGGGAAAACCCGAAGAAGACGAAACCCAGATTGGTTTTTATTTTCACGATGAGCCGCCTTCCAAAGCACTGTATGCCATTGCTCCGTATAACCATACCTTTATCATTCCGCCGTTTTCCAAAGACACCAAGGTGGTAGCAAGGGATACCATTACCAAGGACATTACCCTTCATTACATTGGACCGCATATGCATTACCGTGGAAAAAGCATTAAAGTATTGGCAGAACTCCCTTCGGGAGAAACCCAAACCTTGGTTTCGGTACCCGATTATAACTTCAACTGGCAACTTATCTATAAATTAAAAGAACCTATTTCCTTACCCAAAAACACGGTATTGGTGGTTGAAGGAATTTACGATAATAGCTACCAAAACCCCTTGAATCCCGATCCTTCCCAAGAATTGCACTACGGCATACAAAGTACGGACGAAATGCTGATTGGCTTTATGAATTACACCATAGACGAGTAGCTCATTTTCAAATATTTACGAAAAAATGTAACAAAATGACGATACTCGTCGTCATAATAGTGTATCAATCAAAAAAACAAAGACCATGAAATCAACCGTACAACCCAAACGAAATACAGCCTTAGGTGTCTATATACTTTGTATTACCACCTTTATGCTTACGTATACTGCCTTGACTTTAACGCAGTATCTATAAAAACAAAACCCTCCTTCGCTCTTCGAGCTTCGGAGGGTTTCTTCTAACAACAACCTAACAAAACAACTAACTCAAAACCTCAACCATATCTACGTAAAAAATTGAGGTTCGGTTTTTTCTGTTAGGAATTCATCATAATTATCAATTAAACACATGTCTCAAAATTGAGATCGATTCTATAAGATAATAGGGTATATTTTGTCTATTAGCTACTAGTTATAGAGTATCTTTGGTTTAGATAAAGTAAAATGAAATTAGTATACAATTGCAAGACATGTAATGAGACCGTATCACTTAAAAAGAAGTTTAGTGATAGGGCTAATCTAAAAATGGAAATGGGGGACAATTTTGAGATGAACTGCTCGCATTGTGGAAATAGGACGTCTTGTTCTCCTAACTCAATATACGCTGTTTCCAGTTTAAGCAATTTTCTTATCGGTATCGCCTCAATCCTAGTTTCCATAGTATGTATTATACTACTCTATCCTTTTATGGATGCTAAGAATATTAGCGGGATGTTTTTAATCCCAGCAGGCCTAGCAATACCATTTTTAATATACTTCGCTTGGAATAGTGAAGAAAATAAAAAAGTCCTATCCTTTAATAAGTATAGAGTCTAAAAAGGGGTGCCTAAGGCATATCCAAATTAGTGCAGGAAGACCCCAACACTCTCTGTTTCAATCTTAGAAAGTAGTTTTAATTCATTCGCCTGAAAGAGCGAATCCAATTGGGTAAGGGCTATGTCCAAGGATTTGGGTTTGTAGTTGTTGTAATCCACAAAACGGATGCCTTCCACATCCCGTTCGTTATAGGCTTCCCGAAAACGGATACCTCCGCCATCTACGGCATAGCTATAGGCCAGATAATCTACCGTAAAGCGGTCTTTGTGTACCCAGTAGACGAATTTGTCCTCAAAGTCGGTACCACCCCCTTCTTCATCAAACGTTACACCTACTTCGTAGTACGGCTCCCCTTTAATGGTAGCGTTTCCCAACAATTCCTTATTTACCGCTGGGGCATTGAGGCCAAATGGCAATTGTGCAAAATAATGTACCGAGTTCACACTGTTGGAATAACGGGTAACCATGGAGTCGGGTACTTTTATCAAGGTATCGTTTTTATAACGCAGAAAACCACTGTTGGAAAGAATATCATGGGTAACCCCTGTGGTATCGGAGGTGATTCGTTCCAATCGGTACATACCTCCATTTCTCTTGCTTACATAACAACGTCCCCGAAAGGTGAAATCGATCGTAGCATGTTCGCAGTTTCCGCTACACGCAGTAGCTATAGACTTGTCTACGATTTGTTGTGCGGTGAGTTCAGGTTCTTTCTCTTTACAGGAGGCACTCAATAACATCAAGAAAATTAAACTACTTCGGTATAGGTATACAAAGTGTCTGTTGGAAAGTAAGCTTAACTTCGAGATAGGTCTCTCAGTAGTATTTAACGCTCGCTGTGCGAGTAAAATAGGGAGGAATTTCATACGTTTAATGTAACAATGATCGGTAATGGGTCACAAATTAAAAAATACCTTACCCAAATACTCATAATAAAATGAAAAAACTTTGTTTGCTAATTCTGTTCTTTGGTCCCTTAGGTGTAGCACAAACCGAATCGTATGTCAATACGCTCGAAGATTTTAAGACACATTATAACGAAAAAAATACGCAGGCCATTTTCGATATGATGGACGACCGCATGCAAAAGCAATTGGGTATTGAAAACGTCACGGCCATAGTAAATACCTTTCGGGACAACCTTGGAGCCATTGTAGAATACAAGTTTGTTTCCAAAGCTGGTTTTACAGAAACCTACGAGGCCACTTTTGAGCACGGCAAACAAAATATAGATCTCACCTTACATCCCGATGGTACGATGAGTGGGTTACGCTTTCTGCCTGCAGCCGAAGAAGACGTGGTTGCCAAAATAGACCGCAACATAACCCCTATGTCCCTACCCTTTAAAGGCGAATGGTTTACATTTTGGGGTGGTGATACCAAAGCCCAGAACTACCATGTGGTTTCCAAAACCCAAAAGGATGCTTTCGATTTCCTAGTCTTGGACAAAAAAGGGAAAAGCTACGAACGAAGCGGCACCCGAAACGAAGATTATTACGCCTTCGGAAAGCCTATCTACGCTGTTTGCGATGCCTTGGTGTATAAAGTCATTACTGGGGTGGAAGATAACCGTCCTGGGATTACCAACCCTTTCCAAATGCTGGGTAACAGCGTAATTTTAAAAACAGACAACGAGGAATATATCGTCTATGCCCATTTCGAAAAGGAAACCATAAAGGTAAAGGAAGGCGATTATGTAAAGCGGGATCAGTATTTGGGGAATTGTGGAAACTCTGGAAACTCTACCGAAGCCCATTTGCACTTCCACATTCAGGATGGCCCCAATATCATGGGAGCTGTTGGGGTAAAATGTTTTTTTGATCGTCTTTATGTAAATGGCACCTTGGAAGAAGACTATTCGCCCGTAAAGGGGGACAAGATTTCCAGGACCGATCAATAAACAACTTTGAGGCAAGCCTTGGAGTATTTAACCCTCGATTATCGCGTAAATTTGTGCTACATTTGCCCAGATTATGGCATTACAGAAAAATGTACAGATAAAGAACCGAAAGGCCCGTTTCGAATACGAAATACTGGACAAGTATACCGCTGGAATTGTATTGAGGGGGACCGAAATAAAGGCAATTCGCGAAGGAAAAGCATCGATAGCCGAAAGCTTTTGCGAATTTGCCAATGGGGAATTGTTTGTTATAAACATGACCATACAGGAATACTCCCACGCTACCCATTTTCAACACGCTCCCAAGAGCGAACGCAAATTGTTGTTGAACCGCAAGGAACTCCGAAAACTGGAAAAGGAAGTTAAAAACACGGGACTTACCATCATACCTTTGCTATTGTTTACCAACGAAAAAGGTTTTGCCAAGTTGGAAATCGCCCTAGCACGTGGTAAAAAACAGTACGACAAACGGGAAACCATGAAGGATCGGGATAACAAAAGGGATTTGAGTAGGATTAAAAAAGCCTTCAACCGATAGTTCCAAATCCAAAAATTTTCCCAACTAACATTTCTTTAGAATTTGTCCCGAAAAGTTTGGCTACTTTCACACCAACTTACTAAACAACCATATTGGGCGTTTATGCGTCTATGAAAGAAACCATCTACATGAAAAGAACCTTACTCTCTCTTTTTCTCTTAATCTCTGCCATGTCATCTGCCCAAGTAGTGGGAACCGTATCCGACACCCAAGGAAACCCGCTCCCCTATGTTAATATCTATTTGGAAAACAGTTATACGGGTACCACCAGTAATGATGAAGGGAGCTATTCGTTGGATCTTTCGGAAAAAGGGGACTATACCATTGTTTTTCAGTTTTTGGGCTATAAGACTGAAAAAAAGCAGGTTTCGATCACGCAATTCCCGTATGAATTGGATATGCAATTGGCAGAGACCACCGTAAGTTTGGACGAAGTAGTGGTTTCCACTTCCGAAGACCCTGCCTATCGAATCATTCGTGAGACCATAAAACGACGCAAGGAAAACCTGGACCGCATTTCGGCCTTCACTGCCAAATTTTATTCCCGCGGATTGTGGAAAGTAAAAGACGTTCCCGAAAGGATTTTGGGACAGGAAGTGGGCGATTTTGAAGGCGCTTTGGATTCTACCCGTACGGGGATCATCTATCTTTCTGAAACCATTAGTGAAATTGCCTACCAAAAACCCGATGACTTCAGGGAACGTATTATTGCCAGTAAGGTAAGTGGAAACGATAACGGTTTTAGTTTTAATAGTGCCCAGGATGCCAATTTCAGTTTTTACGAGAACACCATCAATTTAAATGCTGCCATTGTCTCCCCTATAGCCAACAGTGCCCTCGGGTATTACCGTTATAAATTGGACGGTGTTTTTTACGAAGGCAACAAACTCATCAATAAAATTATAGTCACGCCACGAAGACCCAAAGACCGGGTTTGGAAAGGCGTCATATATATCGTGGAAGATGACTGGCAATTGTATGGAGCCGAACTTACTACCGATGGTGAAGCCATTCAGGTTCCTTTTATCAAGGAATTGGTTTTTAAACAGAATTTCACGTTCGATGATGAGGAAAAGGCTTGGATTAAGATATCCCAGACCATCGACTTTAGCTTTGGTTTCTTTGGCTTTAATGGCGACGGGCGCTTTATTGCCAACTATAGCGATTACGATTTCTCCCCTGCTTTTGAACGAAAGGACTTTAGCAATGAAGTCTTGTTCTTCGAGCCCTTGGCCAACAAAAAGGACAGCCTCTATTGGGAGCAGATACGTCCTGTTCCCCTTACATTGGAAGAGGTAAACGATTATACAAAAAAGGACAGCCTTCAGGAGCTTAGGAAGTCTAAGGTCTATCTGGATTCGCTAGACAGGGAAAACAACAAGTTTGGGTTGTTGGATCCTTTGTTTGGGTATTCATATAGAAATAGCTATAAAAAATGGTCTTTAAACTATGAAGGTCCTTTGCCAGGCGTTAATTTTAATACAGTTCAAGGTTGGAATGGTGGTGCTGGACTCAACTTCTTTAAATGGTACGATGATAACCGTACCCGTTGGTTTTCTGCCAATTTAAATGCTACCTATGGTATTTCTGAAGATAAGTTGCGTTTTACAGGAAGTGTGACTAAAAACTTTAACCGCATCAACCGACTCCGACTGACCCTCGCCGGAGGTAACCGTGTGTCGCAGTTCAATGCCCGTGAACCTATTAGCCCTTTAATAAATAGTGTATCCTCGCTCTTTTTTGAAAGGAATTATATGAAGGTGTACGACCTCACTTATGCCAAAGTGGGCTACAGCCAGGAATGGTTCAATGGGCTACGGGTTTTTGTAAATTCGGGCTACGAAAAAAGAAAACCCCTTTTTAATACCACAGATTATGTAACGCTCCCCAATGACGATGTAGACTATACCACAAACAATCCCATTGCCAATGTTCCTGAACCAGCTATAGACGAACATGAAATCATAAAGACCTCTTTTACAGCCGATATTACTTTTGGCCAGAAGTATATGACCTATCCAGATGGCAAATACAATCTGGGTAACCGAAAGTACCCCGCTTTGTCTTTGGGTTTGGAGAACGGTACCGGTGCTTCCAACAGTGATTATAATTATACCCAATTAAAAGCACGATTAACCCAAACTGTAGATATGGGTAGTGTGGGATCGTTATACTATAACCTACGGGGTGGTACTTTCTTGGATGGTGATAATATTTCCTTTGTGGATTTTCAACATTTTAACGGCAACCAAACCCGTGTGGGAACTTCCTTTAGGTATACCAATGTCTTCAATCTGCTTCCCTATTATGAATTGAGTACCAATAAGAGTTATTTTGAAGGACACTTGGAACACGATTTTAAAGGTTGGATTTTGGGCAAAATCCCATTGATCAACCAACTTAACTTCAATTTGGTGGCGGGAGCCCACATGCTTTCTACGGAAGACCGAAAACCGTATACAGAACTTTCCTTGGGAATAGACAATCTGGGATGGGGCAAGTTTCGGTTTTTACGCATCGACTACGTACACTCCCAATACGAAGGCAACCACAAAGGTGCTTTCATCTTTGGCTTAAAATTCCTGAACCTGTTGGATTAATCCCAAAAAAGGGTTTTTCCTGTACCATTTAGGGGCGTTCCACTCTTGATTGGAGCTGCTTATTGTATGAATTTTACATCATCATTAAGCAACACCATTGCAGTATGGGGCTCAAACTAATCGATACAAACCAACTTTGGCCAGATGGCCTCATTCCCTACGAAATTAACGCTACCGATTTTCCTGTCGGTTCTGCGAATAGGACAACAGTAGAAAATGCCATAGCACATGTTAACGAAAACACCCATGTGCACCTCACCCCGCGAGTGGCATCCGATATCTCTTGGATCAGTTTTACCGATCACCCTACCGATGGCCGCTGCGGAGGCAGTACGGGTCGTGTAGATGGCGAAAACAATATTAGATGTGATCTGGACGGTGGATTTACCATGGGAAATATTGTTCATGAAATCCTGCACGAATTAGGGATTCACCACGAACAACTGCGCGAAGACAGGGATAGCTTTGTTACCATACAATGGGATAAAATCACCGAAGGTGACTGTGATCAATTTCAACGTAAAATTGAAGGCGATCGCTTGGAAGTATGCGAAGAAGCCTACGATCCTTCCATCCATACACTCATTACCGAAGACGTTGGGGCTTACGATTATGGATCGATCATGCATTATGGTAGGACTTTCTTCCTTAAATCCACCGAAACCGGGGAAACCCTTACCCCTACCAATCCACCCACCGCGGTCATTGGGCAACGAAATGCCCTGAGCCCAGGTGATATCGCTACCCTTAACGATATGTACCAAACCGACGCCATCTACGTACGGGACAACCTAACCGACGATGGACAAGAGCCCTTGGCTGGAGGAGGATTATCCCGCAGTCCGGACATCATTCATGTGGTGGACGAAATCGTAGATCCGCAAGCTACATTGAGCACCCCCGCTTCTATGGCTTCAGATACGTTGTCGGAAACGGTAGAAGAAGGACAGACAAACTTTGTGTATGTACGCCTTCAGAAAAACGGAACCCTTACCGATGATGCCGAAGTAGATCTTTATTGGGCAGACCCGTCCACTTTGCCTACCCCTTCTGTTTGGTTGGCCAACAAAATCGATGATACCAAAACAGCCACGGTAGCTCCAGGGGACGTACAAATTGTGGGACCATTTTTATTTACCGATGTTCCCACCACTGGGCATTACTGTTTTGTAGCTATTGTTCATAGCAGAAAAAACCCAAGACCCGAGCTATCGGCCAGTACCACTTCCTTGGATTTCATCAATCTGGTACGTAACAAAAGCAACGTGGCGTGGAAGAATTTCGACGTAGAAGATAATGTACCAGGTGGGGAAAGTGATATGGACTTCGCGGTAAACGCTTTCAAAAATACAAGCAATGACAACGTTTTAGAGTTCGATCTTACCGAACTTCCCAAAAAGGTATTCGCACAAATACGAATCTTAAAACGTTTGGCTTCCTCCGCTACGCTAAAGAATCTAGAACTAGATCGGGAAACCAAATTGTATGCCTATTACAACGTTGGAAAACTGAAACGTAAGGCGTCCTTAAAAAACATTACCCTGGAATCTAGAGAAAACACCACAGTTAGATTGCATCTGGAATTCCCGGAAAGCATCAAAGATGGGGTGTACGATATAGACGTGAAGCAATTAAAAGGCAAAACAGAATTTGGGCGGGTAACCCGAAGGATCAATATTGGGGATTTTCCTTTCATTGCAAATGTGCATTCCCGGGAACTGCATATTGCCAATTGTCCTTGGGTTCCCAAAATGGCACATAGAAACAAAAAACCATATCGCGATTTGCAAACAGGATTACGCCAAGGATACGACGGATGTCATACCTGTTTGCTGGAACACGACCATGGTTAAATAAAGATGCAATACTAGTTGTTTGCCGGTTTGGCTCCCGAAGGGTTATATTGGGGTACCTATTCGGAAAGTCGGACCGGTTTTTTTGTTTTAAGACCCTTTCATAGCAAGAAATACGCAACCATTTCCGCTTTCATCATCCTATCAAAAAAAAGCTAGTTATGAAAAAGATCCTTTTATTTCTTTTTTGTGCGGTACTCCTATCGTGCAATAATGACGACGACAATGGCCCTGTAACCGATGCTAACCTTTTGGAAAATTGGGATATGCGCGCCTATGTTTTCTTTGGCCCCGAGCCGCCTGCCCTTGAAAATGGTGATGTTACTTGGAACTTTAGCGCTGTAAGCAGTACGGTTAGTATTGTAAACAATGTAGAGGAAGAGTATCCATATTTACCAGAAAGCGGAATATATCCCTACACCCTCCTGCCCGATAATATCCTTGTAGTCGAAGGACTCCCTTGGGGAAATGTTTACGATTACGAAATAAACGGGGAACAATTGATTATGATCTTCCGCGATGACCCTCAGATTGCGGATGATGAACTCTCTATTACGTTTCAGAAAATATAATTGACGGTTTAGTTTTTATCCTCCAATAAAGGTACAAAACGGAATTCGCCGTATTCCTTTTTTTCGAATTCGGTGGGGCTTTTCCGTGTAAAAACCGTCATGATCTGGATATGCTTCCCAACTGGGATGACCAAACGCCCTCCTACTTTTAACTGTGCCAAAAGTGGGTTGGGAACATAAGGAGCCCCTGCGGTGACTATAATACCATCGTAGGGGGCAAACTCCTCCAGACCTATGTAACCGTCTCCAAAGATCATTTTTTTAGGACGATACCCGATCTTGGGCAAAAACAAACGGGCTTTCTTAAAGAGCTCGTTTTGACGCTCTATGGTATAAACCGTAGCGCCTATTTCGAGGAGTACGGCACTTTGATATCCACTACCCGTTCCTATTTCTAAAATAGAATCCCCTTCTTTTACCTGCAGTAACTCCGTTTGTCTGGCTACGGTGTAGGGTTGGGATATGGTTTGATCTGCTGCAATGGGAAAGGCCTTGTCTACATAGGCATGGTCTATAAAACCACTGTCCATGAACAAATGGCGGGGAATGATGTTAATGGCTTCTAGAACAGCTTCATTGGCAATTCCCTTTAGGCGTAGGGTTTCGACCAATTTTCTTCGCATTCCTTTATGTAAGAGAGTATCTTTCATCGTTACTTCCTCTTTGCCAACCAATCTTCTTTCGCTATTTCATAAAAGTAGCATTCATCCCCATCATAATCAAACGTATTTACGAGATGCATCCCTACTTTTTCATGCAAAATCTTATTGGAAGCGTCATTGGTTGTCATCGCCATTCCATAGATGGTATCATGATCCCAATGCTTGCAGATATAATCCATACAGGCATAGGCCGATTCGCTGGCGTATCCCTTGCCCCATTCCGATTCCAACAAACGATATCCCAAATCCAAAAAATGGGTATGCCCGTTAACGGGCTCTACGTTGAGCTTAAATCCAGTCCAGCCTAAAAACTTCCCCGTAGCTTTTTCTTCCATGACCCATCGGCCAATCCCCAATTCTTCGTATTGTTTCTGGACGTATCCAATTACTTTTTTGGATTCTTCCAATGTTTTTACGGGCTTATTCCCCAAATAACGGTGTACATTGGGGTTGGAATCCATTTCGAACATTCCTTTGGCATCGCTGCCTCGCATTTCCCTTATAATAAGGCGTTCGGTTTCAATAATGGGTTGTTTCATTTTGGTATTGGTTAGGTACGGCAAATCTACTAAAATCCCTTTCGGAAATCCCAGAAGGGCGACTGTAAATTTCATTCAAAAAAAGGTATCTTTGTGCAAAATACATGCCCATGCTAAAAGCAGGAGTTCTGGGTGCAGGTCACCTCGGAAAAATTCATCTAAAACTTCTTAACCAATCCAGCAAATACGAGCTTGTTGGTTTTTTTGATGCAGATTCGGAAGCTTCCCAAAAAATTTCAGAAGAATTCGGTTATAAAAACTTCCCCTCGATGGAAGCGCTTATCGATGCGTGTGATGTGGTGGATGTGGTGACTCCCACGATCTACCATTATGAAGTGGCCGAAAAGGTAATCAAGGCGGGAAAGCATTTGTTTATAGAAAAGCCCATTACACAAACGGTAGAGGAAGCCGAAAAGCTACTCGACCTGGCTTCCCAGCATGGTGTAAAGGGACAAGTGGGACATGTAGAGCGCTTTAACCCTGCATTTATGGCAGTTCGCGATAAATTCGAAAACCCTATGTTTATCGAGGCGCACCGATTGGCAGAGTTCAATCCAAGGGGAACCGACGTTCCTGTGGTGTTGGATTTAATGATCCATGACATCGATGCCATTTTAAGTGTGGTAAAAAGCGAAGTGAAATCGGTTTCGGCCAGTGGTGTATCCGTTATTTCGGAAACACCAGATATTGCCAACGCCCGTATCGAGTTCGAAAACGGTTGTGTGGCCAATCTCACCGCGAGTAGGATTTCCATGAAAAAGATGAGAAAAGCGCGTTTCTTTCAACGGGACGCCTATATCTCTGTGGATTTCCTTGAAAAGAAATGTGAAGTTGTAAAAATGAAGGATGCGCCTGAGATCCCTGACGATTTCGCCATGATCCTCACCAATGCAGAAGGGATAAAAAAACAGATTTATTTCGACAATCCCGAAATAGACTCCAACAATGCCATCTTGGACGAACTGGAGACCTTTGCAGATGCTATTAATAACGACACAACCCCAGTGGTTACACTACAACAAGGTACCAATGCCTTGCGGGTAGCCATGCAAGTAATAGAGAATTTTAAAATACTATAAAACACCATTTTCAACTATGAAAAACGTAGCAGTTATAGGTGCTGGAACCATGGGCAACGGAATTGCCCACACTTTTGCACAATGCGATTACAA
Organism: Flavobacteriaceae bacterium; assembly: GCA_028281065.1. GTDB lineage: Bacteria > Bacteroidota > Bacteroidia > Flavobacteriales > Flavobacteriaceae > Aureisphaera. Next base: position 13,228 of record JANQKN010000107.1, read on the forward strand.
AGTTCAACTCATCGATATTTCCCAAGAGTCCCTAAACAGGGGGATGGCGACCATTTCCAAAAACTTGGATCGAATGGTTGCTAAGGAAAAAATAACCGAAGAGGACAAACAGCGCACTTTAGGAAATATTACCACCTATACCAATCTAGAAGAAGGAGTAGAATACGCCAGTCTTGTAGTTGAAGCAGCTACCGAAAATATTGACTTAAAGCTAAAAATATTCAAAGACTTAGATCAGTTTTGTCCCGATGACACCATTTTGGCTACCAATACATCTTCTATTTCCATTACGCAAATAGCAGCGGCAACTTCCCGCCCCGAAATGGTGATAGGGATGCACTTTATGAACCCAGTTCCAATCATGAAATTGGTAGAGATCATTAAAGGATACAACACAAGCGACGAAATCTACAAAACGGTTGAAGAGATTTCCAAGAACCTGAACAAGGTTCCCGTAGAAGTAAACGACTACCCTGGTTTTGTAGCCAATAGAATCCTAATGCCAATGATTAATGAAGCCATTGAAACACTTTACAATGGTGTAGCTGGGGTTCAGGAAATAGATACGGTAATGAAACTGGGAATGGCACACCCTATGGGGCCACTACAACTCGCAGATTTTATTGGTTTGGATGTATGTCTTTCCATACTCAATGTAATGTACGATGGTTTCAAAAATCCAAAATATGCTCCTTGCCCATTGTTGGTGAATATGGTAATGGCTGGTAAAATGGGTGTAAAAAGCGGAGAAGGTTTCTACGATTATTCTGAAAGCCGAAAGGCAGAGAAAGTGGCTAAGATGTTTGCGTAATCCATACTTTATCGCCAATAATGAAATTAACAGTTTCTTCGATGGTCCTCGCATTATTTATGCTTTCGTGTAAAACGGAGCATAAAAATGCAAAACATGATACCACAGAAACTGTTTCGCAACCCAAGGTGTCTAAATTTCAGCACTATGATTCACTGTTTATGAATCATAGTGAATTTATTGCAGATGAATTCGATTTTCCTGTGGGAAAGCCTAATGCTAAAGGTTATTACAATGCCCAAAAATTTGGCGAGAATTACCATTTAGGGGATGATTGGAATGGTACAGGCGGAGGAAATACTGATCTTGGAGACCCCATCTATGCCATTGGTAACGGATATGTAGATTTTAGTCAAGATATAGGAGGCGGTTGGGGTAATGTTATTAGGATTATCCATAAGTTCGATGATCGTTATTACGAATCCATATATGCGCATTGCGACAGTGTAATGGTACATGCCGGGATGTTTGTTGAAAAAGGAAAGCAAATAGGAACCATTGGTACAGCAGATGGTCAATACCTTGCTCATTTGCATTTAGAAGTTCGGGATAGCCTTTTTATGAATATTGGACCGGGATACTCTGAAAATACTGAAGGGTATCTAGATCCAACCACATTTATAAACCAATATTAAAAATGCCGAAAATCCATCCATTTCGAGCGGTTCGACCTACACGTGACAAAGTGAGCCTGGTAGCTTCCCGCTCTTATGAGAGCTATACACAGGAACAACGGGATGCCCGTCTGCGGGACAATCCTTTTTCCTTTCTTCATGTTATTAACCCAGGGTTTAAATACCATAAGAAAATATCGGGAAAAGAACGGTACAGTCTGGTTTACAACCGATATCAGGAGTTCAAAGAAGACAACGTGTTTGTACAGGATGAGACTCCTTGTTTCTATGTTTATAAAATCGTGAACCGTGATGGAAATGTTTTTAATGGTATTACGGCAGCTGCCAGTGTTGAGGATTACGAACAAGATACCATCAAAAAACACGAGGCTACCATCGAGTTTCGGGAAACCCTGTTCAAGGAATACCTGAAAGACGTAGGCTTTAATGCGGAAGCGGTATTGTTAACCTATCCAGACAATGACCGACTAAAAAAGCGCATGGAAAAGGTCATGGAAGAGCGGGCCGAATACGAATTTACAACCACCTACAGGGATACCCATTTTCTGTGGAAAGTAAGTGACCCAGTAATCATTGCCGAAATAAAAAAGGCCTTTTCCAAAATGGATGCCTTATACATCGCCGATGGGCACCACCGATCGTCTTCTTCCTACCTATTGGCAAAAGATTTACAGCAACAGAACGAAAACCATACCGGGGAAGAGCCTTATAACTTCTTTATGGGATACCTCATTCCAGAAAGCGAATTGAAAATTTACGAGTTCAATCGCTTGGTGAAGGGACTTAACGGTTTGAGCAAAGAGGAATTCCTTATAAAGCTGGATGCGATTTACCGTATAGAAAACCGCGGTACCGAATATTACAAACCATCCAAAAAGCACCATTTTAGTATGTATTTGGATGGAGAATTCTATTCCCTTTACTTACGGAAACAGGAATACAACTTCGATACCGCATTGGATGCCTTGGATACCCAGATACTTTACGAAACGATCCTAAAGCCCATCTTAGGGATTGAAGATGTACGTAACGACCAGCGGTTAAGTTATGCCCATGGAAAAAAGGACATGGCCTATGTAAAATCCTTTATAGACTCCAAGGAATACACCGTAGGTTTTGGAATGGTTCCCATTACCGTAGAAGAAATGAAGAACATTGCCAACGAAGGTTTGGTTATGCCTCCCAAAAGCACTTATATAGAACCCAAGTTACGTAGTGGTGTAACTATTTATGAATTTTAAACCCGTACGATTCCACAATGTCGAACATTGATCAAAACCTACAAAAAATAAAAGCTTCGTTACCCGAAGGAGTTACCCTGGTGGCAATTTCCAAAACAAAGCCAGTGTCCACTATTATGGAAGCCTATCAAGCTGGACACCGCGTTTTTGGGGAAAACAAAATTCAGGAAATGGTGGCCAAATGGGAAGAAATGCCCAAAGATGTGAAATGGCATATGGTAGGCCATGTACAAACCAACAAGGTAAAGTATATGGCACCTTTTGTAAATTTGGTTCACGCCGTGGACAGTTTTAAACTCCTCAAGGAAATCAACAAACAGGCTGCCAAACACGATCGTGTAATCCGTTGTTTGTTACAAGTTAAAATTGCCGAGGAAGAAAGCAAATTTGGAATGGGTGCTCAGGAAGCCGAGACCCTATTGCAATCCGACACTCTAAAAGAGCTTACCCATGTTTCTATAGAAGGGCTTATGGGAATGGCCACTTTTACAAATGATCAAGAACAACTTTCCAAAGAATTCGGGTTCTTAAAATCCACTTTCGATCAACTTCAGGCTCTACATCCTTCCCTTTGCATCATAAGTATGGGGATGAGCGGTGATTACTTGCTGGCTGTTGAACACGGTAGTACCATGGTACGGGTTGGAAGTTCCATTTTTGGTGAACGTAATTATTCGTAACTTCATCTTTTAGTAAAAATTCAAAAAAAGGAAGCTGATTAAGTGTACGCAATTCTAGATATCGAAACCACAGGCGGAAAGTACAATGAAGAGGGCATCACGGAAATTGCAATCTATCGGTTCGATGGACACCAAATAGTAGATCAGTTTTCCAGCTTGGTAAATCCAGAGAGGAAAATACAACCCTTTGTGGTAAACCTCACGGGTATTAATAATGAAATGCTCCGCAATGCCCCCAAGTTCTACGAAATAGCAAAACGTATTATCGAAATTACCGAAGATTGCATCCTAGTGGCCCACAACGCCCAGTTCGATAGCCGCATCCTGACCACGGAGTTTGACCGATTGGGATATACCTTCGAAAAAGACACCCTTTGTACGGTAGAATTGGCTCAAAAGCTCATTCCCGATATGCCTTCCTACAGTCTAGGAAAACTGGTACGTGCTTTGGGGATTCCCATAAGTGACCGCCATCGGGCACAAGGCGATGCCAAAGCGACTTTGGAACTGTTCAAGCTTTTATTGGCGAAGGATACCCAAAAAGAGATCATTACAAAAAGTGTACGGAAAGATCCCAAGCGTCAATTGGAACCAAAGCTTTTAGAGATGATAGAGCAAGCTCCTTCCGAAACCGGAGTATATTACATGCACAAAAAAGATGGCTCTGTTATCTATATTGGGAAAAGTAAGAACATAAAGAAAAGGCTCACCCAGCATTTTACCAGCGATAACCGAAAGTCCAAAAAAATACAATTGGAAGTTGTTTCGGTGAGTTACGAACTCACTGGGAGCGAATTGATTGCCCTTTTAAAAGAGAGTGAAGAAATAAAACAAAACAAGCCTATATACAATAGAGCATTGCGACGGACCCTGTATCAATACCAATTGGGTTCGTTTGTAGACGATTCGGGATATATAAATTTAAAGATTGAAAAGGCCAATAGAAACAAAGAAGCCATCACTACTTTTACCAACTACCCCCAAGCCAAGTCGGTATTGTTTAAGGTAACGGAAAAGTATCAGTTGTGTCAGAAACTAACAGGTTTGCACGCTGCTAAGGGAAGTTGTTTTTCTTATTCCATAAAGGAATGTTTAGGGGCCTGTATCGAAGAAGAATCTCCTGAGGCGTATAATGAAAAGGTTCGGGAATTTCTAAATGACAATAGCTACGAAAGCAAGCATATGCTTATTATCGATAAAGGAAGGGATTTAGATGAGCGATCGGTAGTCCTTATTGAAAATGGGCAGTATAAAGGGTTTGGGTTCTTTAACCTCAACTTTCAGATAAACAACCCTGAAGTATTGAAATCGATCATTACGCCCATGCAGGATAACAGGGATGCCCAGCATATTATCCAAGGGTATTTACGAAAAAACAAGGTGTTGAAAATCGTCCCATTACCCAAAGCAACCCCTATCTAAATAATCTTTTTTTACCTTTAAGCTTATCAAACTGAACAACTATGGCTCGATGGCGAAGTAAACTTCACGAAATTATTTATGAGGCCGACACCCCAATGGGGAAGGCTTTCGACCTAGTTTTATTGATACTTATCATCCTGAGTGTTGTATTCGTGATGATGGAAAGTGTAAGTAAGATCGATGCACAGTACCACGAGCTACTGTACATTGGGGAATGGGTAATTACCATATTTTTTACGTTGGAATATATTTCAAGGATTATCACGGTAAAGAAACCATTTCGATATATTTTCAGTTTTTATGGTATTATCGATTTACTATCTACCATCCCGCTTTACCTATCGTTTATCCTTGCAGGCTCCAACTACCTGCTTACCGTAAGGGCATTGCGTCTTCTTAGGGTTTTCCGTATTCTTAAGGTGACCCGATACATAGGAGCTTCCAACAAGCTTAGAAGGGCTATTTTGCACAGCCGTCCCAAAATATTTGTATTCCTCTTTGCAGTAGTAATTACCTCTATCATTGCAGGAACGATCATGTATTTGGTGGAAGGCGAGGAAAACGGTTTTAATAGCATCCCACATAGTGTTTATTGGTGTATTGTAACCCTAACTACCGTGGGGTACGGTGATATTTCGCCTGCTACGCCCTTAGGGCAATTTATAGCCAGTATCATTATGATTATGGGATACGGAATCATTGCTGTACCAACAGGAATTGTTACGGCAGAGTATACTAGGGCTATCGACCAAATCGACACCAACACCCAATGTTGCCCCAATTGTGGGGAAAGCAAACATAAGGATAATGCAAAGTTTTGCCACACTTGTGGCGATATCCTTAATCCCGAATCGGATTCCTGATGGACAAAAAACCTTTATTGATTTGTGTGGTTGGCCCAACGGCCATTGGGAAAACAGCACTTTCCATTGAACTGGCCAAAGCTTTCGATACGGAGATCCTATCGGCAGATTCCCGGCAGTTTTTCAAGGAAATGAAAATTGGGACAGCGGTGCCTTCTTCTGAAGAATTAGCCGCGGCACCCCATCATTTTATTCAGAATTTAAGTATTCATGACGATTACAGTGTGGGTGATTTTGAAAAAGATGCTCTACGATTGTTAAATGACCTTTTTAGCAAGCATAATATAGTCATCATGGTGGGTGGTTCTGGTTTGTATATAGATGCTGTAGTCAAAGGATTGGATGTTTTCCCAGAAGTTCCAGCCGCTATACGGGAAGGATTAAATAAAGAACTGGAAGAAAAAGGACTAGAAACTTTACAACAGGAACTTCAGGAAGCAGACCCTGATTATTATGATCGTGTGGATATTCAGAATCCGCATAGGGTAATACGGGCCTTGGAAGTATGCCGTGTTTCTGGGCAGCCCTACTCTTCTTTTTTGAACCAATCCCATGCTGAGCGTCCTTTCCACACCCTGTATATTGGTTTGCAAGCAGAGCGCGAAACGGTATACGAACGTATCAACCAACGGGTGGATATCATGGTAACACAAGGTTTGGTAGCAGAAGCAAAAGCATTACTCCCCTACAAACAGTTAAATGCCATGCAAACGGTAGGTTATAGAGAACTGTTCCGCCATTTTGATGGGGAATGGACCTTGGAGGAGGCCATTTCGGAAATAAAGAAAAACACACGGCGTTTTGCCAAAAGACAAGGTACCTGGTTTAAAAAGAACCCCAACATCCATTGGTTCGACTATAAAACACCTGTTTTGGAGATTGTAGACTTTGTGAAAAACAAAAACCACGAAACTAATTTCATTTAAGTATCCACTCAGAGGCTTGCGCTAGCTAAGAAGCTAAATTGCCGTTTTTAGCAGTTTTTGGTTTTGGAAGTTATCAACAATCTAAATTATATGATTTACACTTAATAAAATTTTTTATTTAAAATAGACTGTTCGTTTTATTAAGAATTACATATTGGACATGTAAATATTTGCAAAACAATGAGTTAAATTACAAAAAACTCAAAATTTAACATTAAGGCCTTTTTGTTTATAAGTTTGTTTTAACATGCATTCCGTATGGTTTATCTTTGAGTATCAGATAAAGAAAAAGGAATGCACCTGTCAAACACATTCCTCTTTATTTGTTTTTAGTAAGATGAAAATCTTTAGCTTCTGTTGTATTGAAGAAAGATTTAAATTTAGCTGGGCCACATCTTTTGTATTGATGTGGCTTTTTTTGTTAAATCAAATATATCTTAAAATTATAGAACTATATAATATTTCTTCTTTAAGTTATCAAACAATTACAACACTTCCACTTTAGGCCTTATTTCTTTTGGATACTTACTATTTTCCTGCAAACAACCCATGACTCTATTTATAATCCCACCAACGGGGTCTTGGGCCTTCCTCCCATTTACTGCCGTTAATAAAGTCCATCCAGATTTCCTTTACAATAGAAGCACAATTGGAAATCCCTGCTTCCATATTCTCCTTAAAAGACCCCTTTCCATGCTTGTTGGGGTAGTATAAATGGTCTATATCCATATTCAGTTTGTGCTTTTCTATATAATTTGTAAGCCTCAATTCCCCTTTATAGGATTCTAAACTAGTATTAAATATAAATACACTTATTAAATCAATATTTTCATTACGAACGTTAATGGGTTGGTATTGAATTACTATTTTTCTATTTATTGCATCATTTTGATAAATAATTTCTGTAATATGATCCACAACATACTGAGTGGCTAGACCAATTTTGTTTATCCTATAGCCGTGGTCAATTAAGAAACCAAAGTGATGCTTAACAGCATTTACAAACACTTCCACTTTAGGCCGTATTTCCTTTGGATAATTACTGTTGTCCTGCAAATGATCCATGACTCTATTTATAATCCCACCAAAGAGGTCTTGGGCCTTCTTCCCACTTGCTGCCGTTGATAAAGTCCATCCAAATTTCCTTTACAATAGAAGCAAAACTGGAAATCCCTGCTTCCATATTCTCCTTAAAAGACCCTTTACCATGTTTGTTAGGATAGGTTAAATGTTCCGTCTCTATATCCAGCTTGTGCTGTTTTATGTAATCTGTAAGTTCTAATTCTCCTTTATAGGATTCTATATTGGTGTTATATATGTCTACACTCACTAAATCAATCATATCATCATAGGAATTGAAAGGTTGGTAATAAATTATCATTTTCCTATTCAATACATCATTTTGGTATACAATTACAGTTATATAATCTGTGACATATTCAGTTGCGATACCAATTTTGGTAATTTTGTAATCATAGTCCTTTAAAAAACCAAAATGGGTCTTTGCAGCATGTACAAACCCCTCCACTTTAGGCCTTATTTCCTTTGGATATTTATTGTTTTCCTGCAAACAACCCATGACTCTATTTATAATCCCACCAAAGAGGTCTTGGGCCTTCTTCCCACCTACTGCCGTTGATAAAGTCCATCCAAATTTCCTTTACAATAGAAGCAAAACTGGAAATCCCTGCTTCCATATTCTCCTTAAAAGACCCCTTGCCATACCTGTTGGGGTAGGTTAAATGGTCTGTCCCGATATCTGGTTTGTGCTTTTCTATATAATCTTTAAGTCGCCATTCTTTTTTATAGGACGATATATAAGAGTCCGTGTCAGCGGTATTATATATATATATATATACTCACTAAATCAACAACATCATTATCAATATCGATAGGCTCATAATGAATTACCAGTTTCCTATCCAACGCATCGTTTTGGTAAACAACCTCTGTGATATAATCCACAACATACTTAGTAGCGATACCAATTTTTTCTATGTTGTAATTATAGTCCTTTAAAAAATCAAAATGGTATTTTGCAGCATTTACAAACACCTCTACTTTAGGTTTTATTTCTTTAGGAAAACTCATTGAGATAAATAACTTTTCTCGCTATTTCGCTTTTTGTCTTTCTCTTTTTAAATGCTTAAGGTAATTATCTAATAGAGATTTAATTTGTACTGATGCTACTGGATTTGCAGAATGAACGTTATAGTTTAAATTTATCAAGTCTAAACCACTTTCGTATACCAACCATTTAGCGCAAGCGTATCCATCAGGCAATAAATTACCTTCCTCATCAACTCCTAAATCATTATCAAAACTTATAAATGATGGTAACCCCTTGTTAAGAATAATTAATTTGAAGTCGTCATAATTTCTTACAACATTGAAATCTGATTCATTAGAATTAGGATAAACCATTTCTATATCCCTAATATCATCAAGAAATAAGTTATAAGTTATTTTCTTCATAATAAATATATATTAACTCAATAAGTAAATCTTTAAGGTTTTCACCTTCAAGCTTTATTTGATTTTCTGGAAGATTATATGGAGGAGGATAAGATACAATAACAGTTATATGATTAATTTCTCTCTCACCATCGTATTTGATAAAAACCAAGTCTCCCCTGTCTTTTATATAAGAGATATACTCAAATAGTCTTTCTAATGTTATGTTTTCTAATTCTAATTTCATCTACTTAAATAAAATTTCAGTTAACTCTTCTGTTGTATACTTAAGTCCATTTTTATGAGAAGCCATTTCAGAAATCAAATTAGTTAATTGTTCATTATCTAGCTTCAAATTCAAATTATTGTCTTTGGCAAAGTTAATTATAAAGTCCATGCCTGTCCGTTTGTTTCCATCGGAAAAGACATGCCCACCTGCTATGGCATTTAATATGTGCGAACCTTGATCTTCAACTTCATCATAATATGCAGCGCTACTTAAGACAGCATCTAGTCCTCCAACATCTTTTGTAACACCACCACTATATTGTTTGTTTAGAGCTTTTATGCCATCAGCAACTTCATCAGAATACTTTAATATCTTAGCGCTATCACCTGCAAAAGCAAAAATACCAATTCCTGTTAATGATGCATCGAAATATTCCCCTTGGATCAGATATACAGCAGCGTGCCCTACATCCACTATCCCTGTAGGGTCTGCCGTTCCTACAACATCTGCGGTTAAATGGGCTATATCCCCCGTACCGTCTGCAATTTGGTTAAGCCCTGTGGCTGCTTTAGCTACTATTTCCTGTCGCGCCACCTCGGAATCAAAACTGGGGTCAGGTGTTTTTACTTTCAGTTCTATATACTCCCTTTGGGCTTCCTGCACCTTCTGTGACCCCTCACTAAATTTATTCTTAATACTTTGTATTCCTATAGATATTAGGGAAATTATCCTGTTATCCACTATTTCTTTTCCTTCTAGCTCTCCTCCCAGTCCCAATTTGTTTTCGGCAAAAGCATAGGTGGAATTGTAGGCATAGTCTTCGGCAACTGGATCAATGCTGGTAAATCTTCCTAGGGTTGGGTCACTAAAACGGTACTTCCATTCATGCCAATTCAAATCCAATTCATCATGTAATTCTTGCCCTTGATAGGTTTTAGCCTTTAGAGCAAGGCCATTTGCATTGGATGAAACTTGATTATTGTATCCATTTTGCTTTAATCCATAGGGGTAGTAATTGCTTTCCTCCACAATCTCCGTAGCTGCATCTATAGCATTGTTGCCATCGATATCGGCATAGGAGAGTCTAACATTCCCCAAATGGTCTTTGTATTGGAAGACGTAGTTATAGGCTGTATAGCTGGTGGCCCCGCCTGTAGAAAACCCAATGCTCTTACTGGTCCCAGCCACAGGTTCCACATAGCCTTCTGGATGTGGGAAGAACTGTAGGTCATTCCCCTCATATACATACCCCCCTGCATAAAGGATCTCCTTGGTGGCCTGCCCTGTAATGGCAACTGTCTTTTTCAGCTTAGCCCCCGTAGCATCGTAGGTGTAGGTTAGGGTCCCAGACTCCGTACCATTGTCTATGGTCACCGTTTCGGGTAGGTTCAGGTGGTTGTATGTAATGGACGTAATCCCTTTATTGCGGTCCACCACCATATTGCCGTTGGCATCGTAGTTGTAATCGTTATCCTGGCCCACCCCCGGGGTGTTACCGTCCTTAAAGCCTTTGTCATTATAGGCAGGGTCACTGGCACTGTCCAGTACATTGAGCAACTGGTTGCCCACCACCCCGTTTACCGTACGGTAGGCGTAGGAGAGATCATCCCACACGCCCGAAGCGGTATCGGTACCGTTGA
>JANQKN010000114.1 GCA_028281065.1 Flavobacteriaceae bacterium
TTTTGTCGTAGATGCCCCACCAAATTCCTTTACCATCTTTTTTGAGATTCCTGTACCATTCCATCTGCTCCTCGGTTTCTTCCAAAGTGGCATAGTGAACATCGTAATATTGGGTTATCTCGGGATTTGATAAACCTTTATGGATATAATGTATATCGGACGGTTCTATTTCTTTTAACAGGTAGTTTTTGGTTTCCACTTGCTTTATGCGTTACGGTTATTGCCTATGTGGCATTCCAACAAAGCTAAGTGTATAACCCTTGTTTTCCATACATTCACCTGAATAAATTTTCAACTATCTTTAACCATTCACTTATTGAATTGTGCATACCATTATAGAATATACAGTAACTGCCGTGGTTTGTTTAATCACTGCTGTGGTCATTCAGCGTATTTTCATCAAAGAAAAACGGCGTAGGGCCACTACCTCCGAAATCCAGGGGATCAAGTGGTTTGGACTCGCCATTTTTGCTTGGGGTGTAGGTGCATTGGTCAATGCCATACTCACCATAGGACTGGGATGGCAGGCCGTTAGTAAGTTTATTATTTACTGGGGTGTGTTTATCTCTCTGGCTAATTCCCTCTTTATCATTCTTTCGTTACCCTCTATAGAGCATGACAAGAAACGAAGCCCTTTGGTGCGTTTGGTGAACCGCTTTAGCGTCAAGGAATTTATAGGGCTGTACGCGGTGGTGTTGGGAATGATCGCCTTTGTATTTGTCGCGACATCCTATAACAATGAAACCATCAGTAATAATTTTATCTGGCTCATAGACATTCCCATCTCTATTCTGGTGGCTATTTCCTTGTTGTATGAGCTTAACAATGCCTTTTCTGCGCGAAACATGCGGTTTATGTATTTGCCAACCGTCGTTTTGTTTTTGTTGATCGTGGTGGCAGTTAGCCATCGTATTATCCCGCAGGACAGGGCTCTGGAAGTGATCAATCAGAACTTTTGGGCGCAGATAGGAAGTATCACGGCCATTTCGTTTAAGTTTCTGTTCATCTTACTGTTCTCCATCTTACTTTATAGCTGGAAATTTTTGACTGAAAAGGAACAGCAGCAATCCCTCGCCCAGAAACTGGAAGAAGAAAACCAAGCGTTGGAAGCTACCATTGAGCGATTGGATTTGGCGAACGAGAGCCATTTGGACACCATAAAATCCTTGAAAAAGGAGCTGAAGACTTTACAGGAAGCCAACAAAGTGGAACTTTCATTGCGTCAAAAAGAGGTTTTGGGTAATTTGGCTTCCCACGGAAGCGACATGTCTTATACCGAACTGGCCGAAGCCATGCACATTAGTGTTGATGGTTTTCAGACTCACATCCATCAGATCAAAAAACTACTGAATATAAGCGGAGCACAGGGTAAGGAGCAATTGATCGCCTTTGCCAAAGAACATGGGCTGGAACACTACGCAACCCTTTAAACTATTCATTTTCAATATGGTTAACCATAGTGCTTTCCATATTTAAGCAGTGTGTAACCTTTTGCCGTTTTTGTTTTTCGCGCACTTTTGGGGAAAAGAATCACATGCTTATTTCCTCAATCATTCAACAATCATTCGATCAAAAATTAAACGAACAGTTTAGCGATGCCACGAGTTGGTTTACCAATGCCATCTTTGCCGAAATTCCCTTAACCGAGACTACGGGGATACCTTGGGTATTGGTTGTCTTATTATTCGGGGCAGGCTATTTTACACTTTACTTTAAGGGAATAAATGTGAGTGGGTTTACCACAGCCATTAAAGTAGTGCGGGGCAAGTACGATGTCTTGGAAGAAGACGGAAAAGTTACTGTTTCCTCGGCAGACCATTACAAAGATGGGGACCATCCAGACACCATTCGGGTAGAAGGGGAAGGGGAGGTAAGTCACTTCCAGGCATTAACCGCAGCCGTTTCCGCCACGGTAGGATTGGGGAACATCGCAGGGGTAGCCATTGCACTTTCCATTGGAGGCGCAGGGGCTACCTTGTGGATGGTTTTGGTAGGGGTTTTGGGTATGGCTTCCAAGTTTGTGGAATGCACCTTGGGGGTAAAGTACCGGGAAGCCGATACAAATGGAACCATTTTCGGAGGCCCCATGTACTATTTAAAAAATGGACTGAAGGAGAAAAACTTGGCGGGATTGGGCAAAGTACTGGCATTGGTGTTTTCTATTATGTGTGTAGGAGGATCCTTTGGCGGGGGAAATATGTTTCAGGTAAACCAAGCCTTCAAATTGTTTGAACATGTTACCGGAGGCGCCAGTAGCTTTATCCACGGTAAAGGTTGGGTCTTTGGTTTGGTCATGGCCATATTGGTAGGGATTGTTATTATTGGGGGCATCAAGAAAATAGCCAAGGTTACCGATAAGGTGGTTCCTTTTATGGTGGCGGTCTATTTGTTGGCTGTCATCACGATTCTTGTTATTAATTTTAGTGAAATTCCAGCAGCCTTTAGATCTATTTGGGATGGTGCATTTAGTCCCCAAGGAATCACAGGGGGATTTATAGGGGTGCTCATACAGGGGTTCCGTAGAGCAGCCTTCAGTAACGAAGCAGGGATTGGAAGTTCCGCCATTGCACACAGTGCCGTTAAAACCAAATATCCTGCGAGTGAAGGTTTGGTAGCCCTGTTGGAGCCATTTATAGATACCGTAGTGGTATGTACCATGACCGCGTTGGTATTAATCATTACGGGGCAGATTACCACAGGGGTGGTATTGAGCGATGAAGAAGGGGTATTGCTTACAGCAGCAGCCTTGGAAAGTGGTGTTTCATGGTTTCCTTATGTGTTGTCTGTGGCTGTCATCCTTTTTGCCTTTTCCTCCATGATTTCGTGGTCCTATTACGGCTATCAAGCCTGGAGTTATTTGTTTGGGAATAGCAAGAAAAAGGAATATACCTATAAGCTCATCTTCTGCCTATTTACCGTATTGGGCGCAGCCATTACGCTGGGATCTGTTACCCTTTTTAGTGATGCGATGATTTTTGCCATGTTGGTACCCAATATGATCGGTCTTTTCCTATTGCGATCCAAAGTGGCCGAGGAACTGAAACGATACCGCGGATTGATTCGAAAATTTGAACGATCCCATTTAAGAAGTAAGTGAGCAACTTGTTAAATAACAGTTGTGTATGGCATAAATACCTTACATTAGTTCTATGCTGTTGCTAAGGAAGATAATAGTGGTGCTCCTTGTGTTTCTGGTATTTGAAAGCTATTCCCAGACAAGTACTTTCGAAAAGGGAAAAGTGATCGATTCCATAACGGTGTCTGGAGCCAACGAAACCTTTGCCTTGTATTTGCCTAAGAGTTACGATCCCAATAAGCTATCCTCGGTCATCTTTATTTTCGATCCTTCTGCTCAGGGAAGGGCTGCCGTGGAGCGTTTTGTGGAAACTGCAGAACGGTACAATCATATTTTGGTTTGTTCCAACCATACACGGAATCATTCCGATGAAAATTTTGAAGTCACCAACCGTTTGTTCAATACCATTTTTTCCACGTTCAATATCGATCAAAATCTAATCTATGCCGCAGGTTTTTCAGGCGGTTCCCGATTAGCATCTACCATAGCGGTACTTACCAACCAAATAGAAGGGGTAATCGCTTGTGGTGCGGGTTTTTCGCCCAACCCTTCACACACCCCCAATCCGTCACATTCCTTTTCGTATTTGGGAATGGTCGGGGCTTTGGATATGAACTACCATGAAATGCACAATGCACAGCTTTTTCTGAATAAAATGAACCTCGATAATGAGCTGTTTACTAACAACGACCGTCACCAATGGCCAAGCCCATCCCAGTTGGCAAAAGCCATAGGCTATTTGGAGTTGCAGGCATATAAGAAAAACAGGAAGCGACCCAATAACGACCTGATCCAATTGCTGTACAACGAATGGTATAACGATGCGCGTGAAGCCGAAAAAGAATTGAACTATGTGAAGGCATTGAAGGGCTACCAAAAGCTACGCGATCATTTTTCACGATACCTAACATTGGATAGTATTGTTGCTAAAATTGATTACGTAAGAGATTCCCCCATTTATAAGACTCAATATACGCAAAGCCGTGTTGTGGAGCGGGAAGAGGAAGAAGCGAAAAAAGCTTTTTTCGATCGGTTTCACCGTGAAATTAATATGAAAAACCCTCCCAAAAAACTGAAATGGTGGGAAAAAGAGGTACAGAAACTAAAGGAAACCTATTCCGAATCAGACGATCCAGCTTTGGCACAATTAGGAGCACGCATAGAAAATATGCTTCATGCCACTGCTATTGAAACCGCCAATATAAAACTGATCGGGAAAGAGGTGGAAAAAGCCATTTATTGCCATAAGCTATTACAACTCTTTATACCTAACTCTCCGTATTCGTATTTTTTACTGGCAAAGGATTATGCGCTATTGGGAGACAAAGCCAAAATGATGGAGCAATTGCATTTGGCCAAAAAGAATGGGCTTTCCAATAGGAAATACGTGGATAGGGAAGCTGCCTTCCAGAATTATAGGAACGATAGTGGCTTTATCGAATTTTTAAACGGATTGAAATAAAGCTTACAAAGTAAGCATCCAGCTACGTTGCAGTTTTCGAAACTTTTTGAGCTCGGACCTAAGAATGGGTAGAAAATCCCTTCCATTGCTGTGGGTACGCTCTAAGTGTTCACAGTTTTTATACAACCTATTGGTTAATCGGGTAACCGAAGCTGCATATTTACGCTTATCTTTGGAGTGTGGCTGATTTTCGGCCTTCAATATTTCTGGAGCCAACGAAATGGATTGTTGCACAATATCGCCCGTAAAATAAATATTCGGGTTTTCCGCTCCGTTGGGTTGGAGCTGGTTAAGGTCGTCCACAAAATAATGCGAAATTCTTCGGGATAGGGTAAAAATCTCTATAGCCTTTTGATACAAAGGCGATTGAGGTAGGTGGTTTGGAACGTTGGGAAACATGGTTAAAAAAATCTTTCAATAGCAATTGTATCAAATTTAGTAACAAAAAAGCACATCAATCTTTAAAAATTAAAGCATATTGTGTATTTTAATTTAAAAATATGTTAATTTGCGTTAAATAATTTAAAAAATGAAGATTGACGCGCTCAACTGGCAAATCCTGAACTGCTTACAGGAAAATGCAAGGCAATCCAACACGGAGATTAGCCGCAAAATTGGGATCAGTTCCCCAGCGGTTTCCGAGCGGATTAAGAAGATGGAGGACGCTGGTCTTATTCAAGGGTACCATGCCGATGTTTCCCCGTTCGAGACTGGTTATCAACTAAAAGCCATAGTGACCCTTAGGGCCTTTATGGGAAAACTAAAACCCTTTTTACAGAAAGTAAAGACCTACGATGAGGTGATTAACTGTTATCGGGTTACGGGCAATGAAAACATTGTGATGGAGGTCATCCTTAAAAATCAAAAACACTTGGAAGTATTTATAGATCACTTGATTAGCTATGGGGAGTGCAAAACCCAGATCGTCCTCTCGCAGGTAGTTTCCAACAATGGGGTAAAGGCTATTTAGTCTTCGTTTATAACCAAATGGGGTACTTCGTCCAAGTCCCAATCGATCACCAATCCTCCAGCTAGGGCTTCCGCAATTTCTTTACCGTAAAGGTATTCGCATAGATAGAGTGATGCTTCAAAACTTTTGGCACCTCCCGCAGAGGTAATGTACTTTCCATCGTGTACAAAAAGAACGTTTTCCCGAACATCCAGATCGGGAAACATCGTTCGCATGGCATCAATGTCGCTGGGAAACGTGGTCGAAACCGATCCGTCCAGCAACCCAGCCTTGGCAAGCACAAAGGCCCCGTCGCAATGGGAGGTAACAAATAAGGCTTCTTTATCCACTTCTTTTACAAAGGCAATCATTTCCTCATTCTCCAGATCGGTATCCAAATGATGCTCCGCACTGGGCACTACCAAAATGTCGATCCTGGGCAAGCTGTCGGTTTTGTAATTAAAATCGGGGAGGATACGCATGCCTTCAAACGTGGTAATGGGGGCATCGGTATCTGCCACCGTAAACACATTCATGGGTTTAATGTTTTTTCTGAAGATGGTATGCTGAAAAATATCGTAGGGAGCGGTTAGCTCTGTATTGTAGACTCCTTCCATGATAAGGAACCCAACGTTGTAACGGTTGGGTTCCAATATGGGAAAGGTCTTTTCTTTCTTTTCAGAAACGGTGATTTCGGCTTCTTTTTCAGTTGTATTCTGGCATGCCACAAGGCACAATAGGGTTATAAGTAGTAGGATTCTCATATTCCAAAACTACTTATTTCCTATCAATTTACGTAACCACAAGGTCATGGCACCCACAATGAGTAGGGCTACAAACATGATATACCAAGTGGTATCGTATCCCAACGAATCGGCTAGGTTCATTCCGCCATTATGCCCAAAAATGTGAGACAATGAAAAACTCATACTGTACAGAGCCATGTATTCCCCTTTTCGCCCTTTGGGGGACATTTCCAATGCCAATGAGTTCGTAAAGGGGGAACCGATCATTTCCCCTATGGTCATTAAAACCATCCCAATGACCAAAACCCCTGCCCAAGCACTCAAGTTAAGTACAACAAAACTCAGTGCCAAGAATATCATACTCCAAAAAGTGGCCATGGTCTTGGAAATTTTGATCCGCTCCAACCAACCTACCAAAGGCATTTCAAAGAGCACGATAATCACCCCATTTAGAAATAGGATGAGTCCGATAACGTCTTCGGAAAGCAAGTGCACTTCTTTATAATACAAGGGAACCACGGAGAAGTACTGAACAAACATAATACTACTCAACACCATAATTAGAATGAGTAGTAAATACAGCTTGTTGATGTACGGCGAAATTCCTTCTTTACGTTCAATAAGCTCTGTTTTCTCCTGTACTTCCTTAGGTTTCAACAGTAAAGACAGTAGGATGGCAGCTGCTACACAGGATAGTCCGTCGATCCAGAATAGGGATCCATAGCTTATCCTCGCTATAATAAGCCCTCCTATCATGGGGCCTATAGAGAATCCGAGGTTTATAGCCAAACGGATGAGTGCTATACTCCGGGTTACGTTTTCGGGTTTGCTATAGGCATCGCAGGCCACAAATATGGCAGGTCGATAGGCATCGGCTACAAAAATAAGGGCAAATATCCCTACGCATAATCCCAAGAAGGAGTCTAGAAACTGAAGGCCAATGAATCCGATCCCCCCCAAAAAAAGACTGGCTGTAATTACCTCATAAAAACCGAAAAGATCGGTGAGTTTACCGCCTACCCAGGTACCAACCAGTGATCCCACTCCAAAGCTGGTCATGATCCATCCTACTTTTGGTAGGGTGAATCCTTTGTCATTGACCAAATACAGAGATAGGAAAGGTATTACCATGGCTCCAGCCCGGTTAATGAATGTAACTAGCGACAGTAGCCAAATCTCTTTGGAGAGGCCTTTAAAGTTGTCGATGTACTGTTTCGAAAAATGGATTAATAATCGTTTCATGGGTTAGTTATTGATATAAAAATAAAACGTCCGGTAGGTATACCGGACGTTTTTATATTGAATTCGTTTATAGTGCTATTGTCAATACATACATATCCGGACACGGTGCGGAGATACCGTGGTCTTTTGAATTTGGATATATGTAGTATTTCTCATTTTGAGTTCTTTGAGAGACCAAATGTAGTAAAATATTTAATTGATTTATCTTTACTGAATATAAATTACACCCATGAAGCAGATTGTATTTCTATTGCTATGGATGCCTTTCCTTTCCCTTACGGCGCAGGATCATTCAGAAATCATAAAAGAGATAGAAGCCTATAGGGCCGAAGAGAATGAAAAGTTTGGAAATGAAGAAACCACGATTTTGGAGCCCAAAGATTTTAAGGAATTTAAGGAGTTGGATTTCTACCCCATCAATTTAGATTATAGGGTAGAGGCAAAGTTTGTAAGAACCCCGGACGAGAAACCATTTTTAATGCCAACGACCACTTCCCGCCTCCCTGAGTATGTGAAGTATGGTGAAGCTCATTTTTCGGTAGATGGTAAGGAGTTGGTATTAAATCTATACCAGAACACCGATCTTACAAAGGAAGAAGGCTATGAGGATTATTTGTTTTTGCCATTTACCGATCTAACCAGTGGCGATGGATCGTATGGGGGCGGTCGCTTTTTGGATGCCCGAATCCCTGAAGGTGATACCATGGTTATAGACTTCAATAAGTCCTACAACCCTTATTGTGCTTATAGTAAGAACTACTCTTGTCCTATTCCACCCAAAGAGAACGATCTATTGGTTCGTATCGAAGCTGGGGTTAAGGACTTTGGGGATCACTAAAAAAACCGAACGGCCCATATTCCAAAGAAAACGGCAGCAAAACCTATTATAAAGCTACCTAAAGTATATAGGGCAAAACTTAAAAGGTCACCGTTTTTCAAGAACACATGATTCTCGTAGGCAAAGGTGGAAAACGTGGTAAAGCCACCGCAAAACCCAGTAGCCAATAATAAGATTGTGTTCTCGGATAGGGAGCTGTTTTTGGCAGCCACCCCTAGAATGATTCCTATAAAAAGACTTCCCAATATGTTGGCAGCAAAGGTGCCGTAAGGGATTCCCGTGGCAGCACTGTTAAGGTATTTTCCCAAGCCATATCTAAGCATACTTCCTACACCACCTCCTAGGAAAACAAGTAAAAATTGTTTCATAAAGGCGCTCTATTCTCCCGAGATTATGGAATGGTTGCTTCGTAGGTCTTTAAAAACAGGAATGTATACTTCGGTTACCCAATCGGCTGGATTGGGGAATTGCCCAGGGTCGTTAGTGTACACTTCGAACATTTTTTGAGCAGGGTCTACAATCAAATTATTATCGCTTATGTATGTCTTAGCTTTTTCGTAAGCCTCGGGTAAGTTTTCGTAATTACCTTTAAGGATGGCCTTCACAGCAGAAGCTTCAGAGTTCTTTATAGGAGTGCTAATGCATTCTGGACTAGTTTGCCTGGGGAGCCCCACCTCAAAATACTTCTTGCCACTTACTAAAGTAGGTGCTAACAAGAGAAACAGCTAGCTGCTAGCAGAACACAGAGAAAGAACATAGAAGCACAGAAAATAATGCACTCGCAAAATTGTCGTAGTAGTCTCACATAGAGATGGAGTCTTAATGCTGATGTCATGTGATTGTCACATGATGGTGATATGCGGTTATTATGTGATAGTCACATAGATGTGATAATGTGACAACTTCCCTACATCTCTGCACATTACCATTTGCTGGAGAGCAATACTGCTGTCCATATGGATTTTCACAATACCAAATTCAAGTAATGATATGGTGCTCAGTAAAACCAGGCCACCAGGGAAGTAGCTAACTGGGCTTGAATTTCTTTTGGACTGATAGTATGTACCGCCAAGCAAACACTCATAGGTGGATCTAGGGGTGTCTCTCCATTGTTCTAAAACTCTTAAGAGACACCCTTTTTTTCAAAAAAACAATGAAAATGGGTGTGGTTTGGGGTGTGGCAAAGCTAATACAATAACCCTTCCAAAAATTCTAGATCTGCCCCTGACCGCTAATGGTGATTATGCACACACACAGCATGACAGAAGTTCCCAAATTATTTTTCAGCTTGGTATTTTGTATGCAGCTGATCAACTAGCTTTGTTGTAGCAAAATCAGCACTAAGCCTAGAAGCACTTGCCCATGATCATGAATTGTTTCTGAATGAATCTAACAGCAATAGCTATTTGAATAAGCAATGAACAACACTACAGCACATGGCACAACATGAAACTTCTAAGAATTAGCTTGAGGTAGCTGAGTGCCTTAAATGGTCAGGTCAAAGGTCATTGACAGCCTTCCTTTGGTTAGTCGCTCATAGAAAACCTTAGTGTTTAAGGCCTAACAAACTATATTGAACACTTCCCTCATCCATTTCTTGATGCAAAATATTAAATTTTGATGAGGTAGTTCATGGTTGCTTTCATGGAAACTAGACAAAATTCTTCTCAATTTGACTATCAAATAAAAAAAAAAACAGCCTACAATAAATTTTCTTTACTTTGAACAGTGACAAAATGTCGAGCCATCTGTGATATGGAGGGGGAACACATATTATTTTAGGAGGAAACTTAAGTTCCGGAGTAAATCAATATTAAGGAAGAATGACCCAGGGTGGGTGCAACCCCCAATCCCCCTGACAACAAACCAAACCATCTTCCTACACACTCATGCATTGTTCCCATC